>DATFOT010000073.1:0-3289 GCA_035265265.1 Aestuariivirgaceae bacterium
GATGGGGGAGCGTCCTTCGGGCCTGACGATGACCGCGAGTGCCATCGCGTTCGTCGGTATCATCATCATGTTCAGGCCGACGGCGGGCGGCCCCAACCTGGGTGATCTCTTGGCGCTCTGCGGCACGGTCGCGCAGGCCCTGATGACAGTCGCCATTCGCCGCAACCGGAGTGTGGAGATATTGCCAATCGCGTGGCTTTCCGTTTTGCTCAGCGTTGCGATCGCCATTCCACTTGCGCAAAGCCTCTGGGCTCTGACGCCGCGCGATTACGCAGTAGCGGCCGGCTTCGGACTGATCGCCGTGGCGCTCGGCCAGGTGCTCTATATGACCGGCTCGGCACTCATTCCGGCGCCTCTCACGGCCCTGATCGGCACGATGGAGGCACCCCTCGCGGCGCTATGGGCATGGATCGGCATCGGCGAGGTACCGGCAGCCACCACTTTCATCGGCGGCGGCATCGTTCTCGCCAGCGTTCTTGGCCGTCTACTGCTCGAGCGACGATCATTTTACCCCTTGAAGCATGGCTGAAGCCATCCATATACCATCCAGTTGGATGGTGGAGCATGGAAATGGCCGTTGCGCACGCAGTGCCCAGCCGGGCAGGGGAAACGGAAAAACTCACGATCAATCTCGGCTATGTCGATTTGGGCCGCATCGACCTTTTGGTGCAGGAGGGCTTCTATTCGAACCGCAGCGATTTTATCCGCACGGCGATCCGCAACCAGCTCAACGAACACAAGAACGATGTCGGGAAGTCACTCAGCAGGGGCCATTTCGAACTCGGTCTTTGCACCTACAGCAGGGCCGATCTTGAAGCAGCAAAAGCCGCGGGCGAGCGTTTGAACATCCGCGTGCTGGGCCTTGCGAGCATTGCGCCAGACGTGCCTGCGGCGCTCGCGCGCGCCACCATCGAATCGATCACCGTCCTCGGCGCACTCCATGCCAGCAAGGACGTCAAGGCGGCGCTGGCCGATCGTATCCACTAGCCGTTCCACACAGCAGAAGGCCTCCCATCATGAACGCCGATTTCACAAGCGCCTTGCGCGCTGTGGCAAAATTGACCCGCTCGCAAAAGCTTGTCGAGGCCACAAGACTCATCCAAGCCACCCTGTCCGGCAAGCAGCTGCCACCGACCCAGGATGAGACGACAGAGCAAGAGCGGCCATCGAAAAAGCCGTTGGGCTTGGTAGTCAATACGCTCCGCCGCGCGAAGCAAAATCTGGAAACACCCGTTCGCAAAGCCAGAAAAGGCCTTGCAATACCCGAGGGTGCGCAGTTCCTGGCCGGCGCGTTCAGCTGTCGTGCCGGTGCCCGGGATTATAGACTTTACATTCCCAGCAATCGAGGTTCGGGGCGGCGGCCGCTGATCGTCATGCTGCATGGATGTAAACAGGACCCGGTTGATTTTGCCATCGGCACACGAATGAATGAAATTGCCGAACACCACGGGATGTTCGTTCTCTATCCGGCCCAAACCAATCGCGCCAATCCCATGTCGTGCTGGAACTGGTTCAATCCCTCGGACCAAGTTCGTGATGCAGGCGAGCCGGCCATCGTCAGCGGGATGACTCGAGAGATAATCACCCAGCACAATATCGATCCGGAAAAAGTGTTCGTGGCGGGTTTGTCGGCAGGCGGGGCAATGGCAGCGGTGCTGGGAGCGACCTATCCCGATCTCTTCGCTGCCATCGGGGTGCATTCGGGACTGCCGTATAAGGCGGCGAGGGATGCCGTTTCGGCTTTTGCAGCGATGCGCGGCGAAAACAGCGCTGCCATGAAGAACGGCGTCGTCCCGCGCATACGGACGATCGTTTTCCACGGTGATGCCGATCAAACGGTGCACCCGTCAAACGCTGCCAAGATCATCGCAGGGCAGACACAATCGAGCGATCTCCTCGAGGAGTTCCAATCCGGCGGCCAGCAAAGCTACACCCGCAAGATCGCCCGCGATGTCAACGGCAAGATTTGGAACGAACAATGGCTGGTTCACGGGGTCCAGCATGGCTGGTCGGGCGGAAGCAGCGATGGCAGTTTTACCGATGCAGGGGGGCATGACGCGTCGCGCGAAATGGTCAGATTTTTCCTTGAAACGGGGCCATAGCCTGGCGGGTGCACAATATGAAACAAATTAGCTGCCGGCAGGCATGCAGAAGTCGTGCTACGACGAGACACGCGCGAGATTGATGATCTCGTCGAAGGCGATGTTTGCCGGCAAGGTTCCATAGGTGCGGCACCAATCATTCTCCAGACGCGAGGCGCAAAATGCCTCTGCCACGGGCGCGGGGCCATATTTGACCAGGAGACTGCCCTGCAGGACGATGGCAATCAGTTCCGCAAGGCGCCGCGCGTGGATGTCGCTGCTGGATAAGTCATGTATGCCGGTCCGCAGTTTATCGAGCGCATGGTCGAGCCGCCGGTCACCCCCTCGCGCCGTTTCGGCTTCGGCAAGCAATGTTTCCACTGCTGCCGGCTCCCGCCTGATTGTGCGGAGAAGATCAAGACAGATGACGTTTCCGGAACCCTCCCAAATACCGTTGAGAGGCGCTTGCCGGTAAAGCCTCGGCATTATTGATTCCTCGACATAACCGGAGCCGCCGTGGCATTCCAATGCCTCGCAAACGAAACCGGGCAGCCGTTTGTTTATCCAATATTTTGCAATCGCAACGGCGAGCCGTGAGAAAAGCGCCTCGGTCGCATTTCCGGCCGATTGATCGAAGCTGCGCGCAACACGAGCAGCGAGCATGGTGGCCGCGACCCATTCCACGACCAAATCGGCAAGCACGCTGCGCATCAGCGGATGTTCCGACAGGAGTTTCTGGAATGCCGTTCGATGGGTTGCGTGATGAACCGCCTGCAGGATCGCCTGACGCATGAGGCCAGCGGCAGCAAGGGCAGTATCGAGGCGCGTGTGATGCACCATATCGATTATGACGCGAACCCCCTGACCCTCCTCGCCGATCAACTTCGCCCAGGTGCTTCGGTACTCAATCTCTGCTGAGGCATTCGAGCGATCGCCCAATTTGTCCTTCAGCCGCTGAATATGAAATGAATTGCGGGTGTCATCGGGCCGCCAGCGCGGCACCAGAAAACAGCCAAGCCCAGAAGCGGTTTGAGCGAGGGTGAGAAATGCATCCGACATGGGCGCAGAGCAGAACCATTTGTGCCCAGTCAGTTCGTATTCGCCGGTATTTCCCAATGGCCGTGCCGAGGTCGTATTGGCGCGAACATCGGATCCACCCTGTTTCTCCGTCATGGCCATGCCGATCGTGACGCCGGTTTTCTCCTGCG
>DATFOT010000074.1:0-6417 GCA_035265265.1 Aestuariivirgaceae bacterium
AGAGACCGAGGGCGCGCAGGGCTCGCAATGCATTGGGTCCGAGCTGCACGCCGGCACCATGCTCTTCTATCGTGGAAGCACGTTCCAGAACAACGATGCGGCGCTCATGTCCAGCAAGAGCAATGGCGGAAGCCAGCCCCGCGATACCCCCGCCGACGATTGCAATTTCCATTGCGCCAAGGTGGCCGGTTCACCAAGAGTGTCAATCGATAACGGCCCGTCAGGTTTTGGCTTGCGGCGGAAGGGTGCTTCGGACTAGGGTCCGCCCGCATTTCTCGGGGGAAGGTTTTCATGGGTTTCATTGCCGATTCACTCAATCGCATACAGCCGTCCTCGACGATCGCCGTGTCGATGAAGGCGCGGGAGCTGAAGGAGCAGGGGCGAGATATAATCGCGCTGTCGGCCGGCGAGCCTGATTTCGACACCCCCGACAATATAAAGGAAGCGGCGATTGCGGCGATACGGCGCGGCGAAACCAAATATACCGCGGTCGATGGGATCGCGGAACTTAAACAGGCGATCATCAAGAAATTCAAACGCGAGAACGGGCTGGACTACAAGCCGTCGCAAATTTCGGTCGGCACCGGCGGCAAGCAGGTGCTGTTCAATGCGCTGATCGCGACGATCAATCCCGGCGATGAAGTGATCGTGCCAACACCTTATTGGGTAAGCTATCCCGATATCGTGATGCTTGCCGGCGGCACGCCGATTTTCGTGGCGACGACGCTGGAGAATAATTTCAAGCTGCGGCCGGAGGCGCTGGAGCGCGCCATCACCAAAAAGACGAAGTGGCTGATTTTCAACTCACCATCGAATCCATCGGGCGCGGCTTATGACCATGACGAGCTCAAAGCCATCACCGACGTGCTGGCAGAGCATCCGCATGTGTGGGTTCTCAGCGACGACATGTACGAGCATCTGGTCTATGACGATTTCACCTTCGTAACGCCTGCCCAGGCCGAGCCGCGGCTCTATGAACGAACTCTGACGATGAACGGCGTGTCGAAGGCATATTGCATGACCGGATGGCGCATCGGCTATGGCGGCGGCCCGGAGACGCTGATCAAGGCCATGCAGAAGCTGCAGTCACAATCCACATCCAATCCAAGCTCGGTCAGCCAGTGGGCGGCAGTCGAAGCGCTGAGCGGCTCGCAAGACTTCATCGCCCGCAACAACAGTATTTTCAAGGAGAGACGCGATCTCGTGGTGTCGATGCTGAATCAGGCGAAAGGCATCAGCTGCCCGACGCCCGAAGGAGCTTTCTATGTTTACCCGTCCTGCGCGGGTGCATTGGGGAAAAAAGCACCTTCGGGACAGCCAATTCTCACCGACGAGATGTTCGTCAGCGCGCTCCTTGAATCGGAAGGCGTTGCCGTGGTGCACGGCGCAGCCTTCGGAATGGAGCCGCATTTCCGCATTTCATATGCGACGGCGACGCATGTGCTGGAAGACGCGTGCCAGAGGATCCAGCGATTTTGCGCCAATCTGCGATAAACGGCGGCTTTGGGGCCTTTCATTCAAGGAGACATCATGAACAGGTTATTGGCGTTGGGTTGTATGGCGGCGGTCCTGCTTGGCATTGCTGCGGGGGCAGCGAACGCACGATCGGGCGTGCGGGTCGGGGTGTTGTCGTGCAATGTGCACGGCGGGGTAGGCTGGATCATCGGGTCCACCAAAACGGCCAATTGCATCTTCCGGTCCAGCCATGACGGCTGGCGGGATTATTACGTCGGCTCGATCACGCGGGTGGGGATCGATGTCGGCGTGACGAACGGTTCGAAGCTGGTGTGGGCGGTGTTCGCGCCAGGTCGGGTGAAACGCGGTTCGCTTGCCGGGGGATATGCGGGTGCCGGAGCGGAAGCGACAATCGGCATCGGGGTCGGCGCCAATGCGATGGTCGGCGGCTTCAGGCGATCGATCAACCTGCAGCCCGTCAGCGTGCAGGGACAGACCGGACTAAACATCGCCGGAGGCATCGGTTCGCTGACACTTAGGCAGCGGTAGTTCGCAGCAGCTTTCAAGGCGAGATGGCCGGATCAAGTCCGGCCATGACGAAACGCGTCATCACCGGGCTTGACCCGGTGATCTTTGACTATTCACCGTTTTTCCAAGGCTCCCGGCGAACAGGCTTGCGCAGCCCGGCATAATGAGCGCAGAATTCGGACCATGGAGCCGCCCGGGGCGATCCATCGGGCGGTCCTCATGCGGCGCAATGACATGAGAGGACTTCGGCCATGAACGCAAACCCCGGCAGACGAGTTGCGGGTCCACGGTGCATCGCGCTGGTGGGCCCCTATCTCAGCGGAAAAACCACCCTGCTCGAGGCGATGCTGTTTCGAGCGGGCGCCATCGAGCGCCAAGGCCGCGTGACGGATGGCTCGACCGTAGGCGATGGCGCGCCGGAAGCGCGCTCACATGGGATGAGCGTTGAGATCAATGCCGCTTCGGCAGATTTTCTCGGCGACACCTACACATTTCTCGACTGTCCGGGGTCTATCGAGTTCATGCAGGAGGCTCATGCCGCGCTCGCCGGCTGCGATGCGGCGGTGGTGGTCTGCGAGCCCGACGAAAAGAAGACGCCTGGACTGCAGCTTATTCTGAAAGAGCTCGACAAGCTCAATATCCCGCGGTTCCTGTTCATCAACAAGATCGACAAATCCGAAAAAAAGCTGACGGACGTTCTCAGTCAGCTGCAGCCCGCGAGCTCCACGCCGCTGGTGCTGCGGCAAGTACCGATTTGGAACGATGGCATCGCGACAGGCTTCGTCGATCTCGCGCTTGAACGGGCCTTCGTCTATCGGGAGCAGGGGCAGAGTGAAGTCGTGGACATTCCCGGCGACATCAGGGATTACGAGAAGCAGGCGCGGTTCGCGATGCTGGAGAAGCTTGCCGACTATGACGATGAGCTCATGGAGCAGCTCCTGTCGGACATGGAGCCGCCGCGCGACCGGGTTTTCGCCGATCTGTCGCACGATCTCCAGGGGGGCCTGATCACGCCCGTACTATTCGGCTCGGCAGAGCATGGCAATGGCATTTTTCGCTTGCTCAAGGCTCTGCGTCACGAGGCGCCCGGCATCACCGAAACCGTGAAGCGCCTAGGGATCCAGGCCAATAGCGCGATGATGGCGCAAACGCTCAAGACCTATCATACGGCTCACGGGGGCAAGCTGACGCTCGCCCGGGTGCTCAGCGGCACGCTTTCGGATGGGCAGGTGCTCTATGGAGGCCGCGGGCAGGAAGGGCGCGTTGCCGGCGTCTTCCAGCTGATGGGTACGGAGCCCAAGAAAATAGCCGGAGCGAAGGCCGGGGACACCGTGGCGCTGGGCCGGCTCGAGCAGTTCGCCACGGGCGAGACGATCTCCGGCGCCAAAGGCACGACAAAGCAGGCGTTCAAGCTCGAGATCAATCCGCCGGTCTATGGCATGGCCATATCGGTTCCAGACCGCAAGGACGAGGTTAAACTCACGGCGGCGATCGCCAAGCTGATCGAGGAAGATCCCTCGCTGTCGCTTGTCCATAACCAGGACACGCATGAAATGGTGTTGTGGGGGCAGGGAGAAATGCACCTGCGGGTGGCGCTCGAACGGCTGGCCGGCAAGTTCGGCGTCAGGGCGGAAACGCGGCCGCGGCGCATCGCCTATAAGGAAACGATCCGAAAACCGGTGAGCCTGCGCGGCCGGCACAAGAAGCAGTCGGGAGGCCACGGCCAGTTCGGCGACGTGGTGCTCGACATAAAGCCGCTGCCGCGCGGATCAAGCTTCGTGTTCACGGATTCGATCACCGGCGGGGTGGTGCCAAAACAATATATTCCCGCGGTCGAGGCAGGGGTCCGGGAGTTTCTCAGTCAAGGCCCGCTCGGGTTTCCGGTGGTCGACCTGACGGTTAACCTGTCGGACGGGAGCTACCATACCGTCGATTCCTCGGAAATGGCCTTTAAGCTTGCGGCACGGCTCGCGATGAGCGACGGCCTGCCGCAATGCACGCCGGTGCTGCTGGAGCCGATCTCGCATGTGAGCATCCATGTGCCGAGTGAAGCGACATCGCGGGTCAACCAGATCGTCACCGGTCACCGCGGGCAGCTCCTGGGCTTCGATTCGCGGGAAGGCTGGCCGGGGTGGGACACGATCGAGGCCCATTTGCCGGAAAGCGAAATCGGAACGCTGATCATCGAATTGCGCTCGGCAACGGCGGGGGTAGGCACCTTTACCTTCAAGCACGATCATATGGTCGAGCTGACGGGCCGGACCGCGGACCAGGTGCTGGCGGCGCGAAAGGCGGCAGCTGCCTAGGGTTTTCCCCGCTTTCACGCGATCGTGCATCGGAGTTACTGGGCAACCGAGCTCCCATTGGTTAGTTGAGAAGCGAACAACATCGAGCAGAACAATGTTCATCATCAGACGCCAGGGATGGGAGATTCCCGAACGGGAGGTCACGCCTCAGCATTTCTTCTTCAATCGCCGAAAATTTCTCGGCACAGCAGGGGCAGCCGCGGTTACGCTAGCTATGCCGGCCATCGCCCGCAGCGAGGACGATCCTTCGACCAAACTCTATCCGGCTGCTCCCAATCCAGGCTTCAAGGATGCCGGCCGCCCGATAACCGACAAGAGCTACAATATCACCTTCAATAATTTCTATGAGTTCGGATCATCCAAGCAGATCTACCGCGCGGCTGAAGCGCTGCCGATCAGGCCATGGGAAATCTCCATCGAGGGGCTGGTGGAGAAGCCCTTCGTCATCGGGATCGACGACCTCCTTAAGAAAATAACGCTCGAGGAGCGGGTCTATCGCCACCGCTGCGTCGAAGCCTGGTCGATGACGGTACCGTGGACGGGGTTTCCGCTGCGAAAGCTCGTGGAGATCAGCAAGCCCAGTTCGGCGGCCAAATATGTGCGCATGGAGACGTTCAACCTGCCGGATGTTGCGCCGGGGCAGCGGCCGGGGCTGTTCGGCGGCAGCTATCCCTGGCCCTATGTCGAAGGGGTGACCATGGCAGAGGCGATGAACGATCTGGCCTTCATCGCGACGGGCGCCTATGGCGCGCCGCTGCCGAAGTCCATGGGTGCGCCCATTCGCCTGCACCTGCCGTGGAAATATGGATTCAAATCGGTCAAGTCGATCGTGCGCGTCAGCTTCGTCGACCAGCGCCCGGTGAGCTTCTGGGAGCAGCTGGCGGGCGATGAATACGGATTCTGGGCCAATGTGAATCCGGACGTGCCGCATCCGCGCTGGAGCCAGGCGAGCGAACGGATCCTCGGCAGCAATGAGCAGGTACCGACGAGGCTCTATAATGGCTATGGGGAGTTCGTCGCGGGACTTTACGAGGGCCTTAAGGGCGAGAAGCTGTTCATGTGACTGTACTTCCTCATCATTGAACGGTCACAATCCATCGGCCTATAATCGGGCCGATGAAGGAATCAATGTTCAATGCCAAGGACGCCGGCGCATTTCACCGCCGGTTTTTGCTGTCGCCGGAAATCATCGGCTATTTCGCCATGACGGTGGTTTTCGGCATCGTGACTGCGGTGATCGCCCCGAGCCCCGGCGCCGCTCTCTGGCCGATGCTCACGATGGTGATCCTTTATCCGGTGGCGGAATATCTCCTGCACCGCTATTTGCTCCATGCCAATTTCCTGGCGAAATCGGCACTCACGTCGCCGCTTTGGTACCGCGTCCATTATCGCCATCACTCGAAGCCGAGCGATCAGTCCGTCATTCTCGCCGCGCCCTATACGATCGTCGGGGCGGTCGCGATCATCGGAGGTGCACTGGCGCTGGCGATCGGGTCGTGGACGGCGTTCACGGCTGGCCTGGCAGTCGGGGGCCTTCTCATCATCGCCTATGAATATGCCCATTCGGTGTGCCATTCCGCCTTTCCGACCGAGAACCGGTATCTGAAAAGCATCCGCACCAATCACGTGCTGCATCATTTTCATTCCGAGAGCGGCAATTACGGCATCACCAATGGGCTCAGCGATGTCTTGTTCGGCACGCGCTATGACGACAAGTCGCTGCCGCCGCGGTCGCGAACGGTGCGCAACCTCGGCTATGACGAGGAGATGCGCGAAGCCTTTCCATGGATTGCGCAGATCGAAGCGAGTGCCGATACGCGCCGAAAAGATCTGCATACGGCGCAGCAGGGCAACCCGCCGTAAAAAAACCGGGCCGCGAGGGCCCGGCTTAGTTGAAATGGCTCCGTTTCCGGAACGTGCGGCCGTTCAGGGTGAGACAGAACGGCCTTGAACGAAAACTACAAAGGGGGAGGGAGTAGTTTTCCGCCCAAACTCTACGGCGATCGTCTGCCGCGAGCGGCAGAGTGCTTCACCATCCCTTGCCGAGCAAGCGGAACGGCTACATGGGTGCTATGCGAGGTCCGCATGAAAAATGCCCCTAACAGATAGGCTTAGCGCAGCTTGAAGA
>DATFOT010000075.1:0-6509 GCA_035265265.1 Aestuariivirgaceae bacterium
GGGAGGGAAAGAAATACCCGCTGGTGGGGTCCATCATGACGTTCTCTGGGTCGTCATGCGCGGGCCCAGACCCGCGCATCTGCCGCGTGAAAGAAGATGGCCGGATCAAGTCCGGCCATGACCTGGTGGGGAAGGGTGAAGAATGACTACTCTATATTAGGAATGTTGTCAAGAGGAAACAATTCCCCTCCCCCGTGTGGGGAGGGGCAGGGGTGGGGTGCAACCTTCGCAAAGGCCCCACCCTGTCTTCGCTTCGCTCAGACATCCCTCCCCACAAGGGGGAGGGAAAGAAATACCCGCTGGTGGGGTCCATCATGACGTTCTCTGGGTCGTCATGCGCGGGCGCGACGACGCGTCAATGACGATTTCTTGCCATAATCTTGGCTGAACTTTCAGGTTCAATTCATTGAGCGGGATTTACAACAGGATTGGGCCTTCTGCGCCAGGCGGCGATGGTCCAGGATGTCTCCCTCGTTCGCTTAGCAGGGGATGATCCGCATGAGGAGACGCGCGTTTCTTGCGCTCGGATTGGCGGCCGTCGGTGCTGTTCGGGCGAGAGCCGCCTGGGCGACCGGCGCCGTGACCGAGCCGCTTCCGGTGCCCAAGGCGCCCGGCGAGCCATTTCCCATTTCCGAGGAAGAATACGAAAAGGTCAAGCCGCAGTTTCGGCCCCAGCTTGTGGACTTTCCCACCCGCGAGCCGCCGGGCACCATCATCATCGATACCAGGCGCCGCTATCTCTATCTGGTTCTCGAATCGGGCCAGGCGAAGCGTTTCGGTGTCGGCGTCGGCCGCCGGGGTTTCCAATGGTCGGGCACGGCAACGATTGGACGGAAGGCCAAATGGCCGGTCTGGATTCCGCCTGCGGAAATGATGGAGCGCGATCGCGAGGCGGCGAAATGGCCTGACGGCATGCCCGGCGGGCCCGACAATCCGCTTGGCGCGCGGGCCCTCTACCTATACCAGGATGGTGTCGACACGCTTTACCGCATCCACGGGACGAGAGAGCCGACGACGATCGGACGTGCCGTGTCCTCGGGTTGTGTGCGCATGCTGAATGCCGACGTGGCCGACCTCTTCGAACAGGCCCCCGTGGGCACGCGGGTTGTTGTTCTTGGTCCACCGCGCGCGGTGGCGCGGTTCGAGAAGGATTTCTCCAGGGCGTTCAACTCGCTGTTCGGCCCACCCTCGGCGAGAAAAAAACTATTCAACTGGCGGAGGTATCTGCCACCGGCACCGTAGCTGCACGCACTAGACCGGCTTGCGGGCCCTGAGATGGCAAGGGATGAGATCGCCTGAATCCAGTGCCGCCTGGCGTCCGAGCGCGCTTGCCAGGCGAGCCTCGGCCATCTCTTCCCCGACGAGGCCGGCGAGCTGCTTGCGTGCGGGCCCGGAGAGAATCTCGGCTTCCTTGCGATTTGCCGCCTGCAGCAGCGCGCGGCGATCCTCGATCGCGATGTCGGCGAAACCTGCCTGTCGCATCGCCTTCTCCGCCTCGGGCACGGTGGTGAATGCAAATTTGAGCGGTGTCGCCGATAGCCAGCCCTGAACCACCGGGCTGTCGCCCGCACCCTTCGCCCACAGCCAATCGGCCGCAATGAAAGACCCGCCTGGCCTTAAAACTCTCACCACCTCTGCGAAGAGCGCGCGCTTGTCGGGGATGTGAACCATGGCGTCCTTCGAGAACACCACATCGAACCGGGCCCTTGGAAAGGGCAGCGGACCCTCGCCCACGAGCCTGAATTTGATGCGGTCTTGCAGACCTTCCGCGGCAACATGCTCCTCAGCCGCGGCGATGAGCTGCGGCTCGACATCGATACCGATCACCTCGGCCGCGCCGTGTTTTGCCGCCAGCAGCAGGTCCACGCCGCCAAGCCCCGAACCGATGTCGAGCACACGGCACCCTGCGATGATGCACGAGCTGAGCATCTCCTCCACCTCCTCGGGTCCTCCCGGCGAAAGGAACCCCTTTCCCCACATGAACTGCAGGGCATCGGTGAACCGGCGCTCATATTGGTGCTGTCCATCCTCGATTTGCATAGCGTCCATCCTCAGTTTCGCAGGAACCGCGATACGACGATCCTCTCGCCCAGAATTCCCCTGGGCCGCAGCACCAGCACGGCCGCGAGCCCGATCCCGATCACCACGATACGCAGTGCCGCGACGCGCGCCTGGTGCTCGGGCGGCACCAAAGCGCTCAGCGCCGCACCCGAAAAGCTCCATAGCCCCCACACGACAATGGCTCCGAGAAGAGCGCCGAGATTATTGCCCGCACCGCCGATGATCAGCATTGCCCAGATTTGAAACGTGAGGATCGGAAGATAATTATCCGGTGCGATAAAGCCGATGAAATGTCCCTGGATGGCGCCGCCGAGCCCCATGATCGCGCTGCCCAGCACGAACGCCTGCAGCCGGAAATAATCGACGTTTTTGCCGAGCGACAGCGCCGCCGTCTCGTCCTCGCGGATGGCCCGAAGCACGCGCCCCCACGGACTGCGGACCAGCCGTTCGACGCCGAAATAGACGATGAAGGCAACCCCGGCCACAAGCATGAGATTTGCAAGATTGAAAATCAGCGGCTGCGCTTCCAGACCTGCAAATGGTCGCGGTATGAAACCGATCCCGAATGGCCCGCCCGTGAGCCCTTCGGCATTGAGGGCAATCAGATGGATGGTGGTTGCGATGCCGAAGGTCGTGATGGCGAGATAGTCTGCCCGCAGGCGCAAGGTGACGCCGGCGACGATCGCCCCGCATAGCCCCGCCGCAATCGCCGCCGCGAGCCACCCCACGATCATCGGCAGGCCGAAGCCGCCGAGCCGCTCCGCCTGGTCCGGCGTGGTCAGCAGCGCCGACGCATAGGCGCCTATGGCGATGAACCCCGCCACGCCCACATTGAACAGTCCCGTCTGTCCCCACTGCAGATTGAGGCCGAGGCAGATGATGCCGTAGCTCAACGCCGTGATGAGAAAAAACGCCCCGTAGGTGAGAAGATCGATGATCATTGGCGCAGCCCGAAGAGGCCCGCGGGCCGCACCAGCAGCACCGCGATGAGAATGATGAACGCGATCGCCGCGCGATAATCTGCCCCCACGATCTGCACCGCCAGGGCTTCCGATATGCCTACGATAAGCCCGCCGATAATCGCTCCTTGCACGCTCCCGATGCCGCCGAGGATCGCCGCTGCAAAAAGCGGCAGCAGGAAATCGAAACCCATGAATGGCCTGATTTGCAGAGTAATGCCGATCATCACCCCTGCCGCGCAGGCAAGGGCGCCTCCGGCAAGCCATGTCGTGCGGATGACGCGTTCGACATCGATCCCCGCTACTCGAGCCAGCGTTGGATTTTCCGACACCGCGCGCATGGCCCGGCCGCTCGCGCTGAGCGCCATGAAACGGTCCATGGCAATGAAGATCGCAAGCGTTACGCCGACTAGAAAAATCTGATCGGGCGTCACCCGAACGCCCATGCCGAGCGGTACGGCCATCTGGATATCCCGAGAGAAATAGGCAGGCTTCGAGGTGAAGAGGAATTCCAGGAAGCTCCGCAGCGCCAGCGACGCCCCGAAGCTTGCCATCACCATGACGATGGCGCTGCCCCGTTGCCGTAGCCGCGAAAACAGCACGGCGTCGAGCGCCAGGGCGAGCGCTCCGGTGAGCATTGCCGCCATCATGCCCGCGGCCAATATCGGCCAGCCGAAGGAAAAAATCCCAAACGTCGGGGTGCCCCCGGCCAGCATGGCGATCGCTGCGGTGATAGCGAGCGTGATATAGGCGCCCCATGTGATGAATTCGCCGTGAGCGAAATTTGCAAATCTCAAGATCGAATAGGTGAGCGTCACGCCGATGGCGCCGAGCCCCAGCATCGCTCCCATCACCACCCCGTCTGCAAGAAACTGCAGGGTCACACCGCCGCCCCCGCTGATTTCATGCCGAAGAACAGCCGGCCGATCGACGGGTCCGCGCTGATCTGGGCTGCCGGCCCTTGATGCGCAATCTGCCCCTCGCTCATAATGATTGCACGGTCGCAAGCCGCAAGAGCTGCCCTGGCATTCTGCTCGACCATGATGATCGTAACGCCTCCGTCTCTGATCTCTGCGAGCTTGGCGAAGAGCCCGCCTGAAAGCTTCGGCGACAGCCCGGCCGAGGCCTCGTCCAAAATGAGGATGCGGGGCCTCGCGATCAGCGCCCGCGCAATGGCGAGCATTTGTCTCTGCCCGCCGGAAAGTCGACCCGATTCGAGCCGTCTCTGCCGCGATAGATCGGGGAAAATTTCATATATCGCCGCGATCTGCCCTTGCCTGTCCGGCTTGGCAAGGATGTCGGACGCCAGGCGGAGATTGTCGTCGACCGACATGAGAGTGAAGACATTGTCCGTTTGCGGAACATAGGCGAGCCCGCTCCGTGCAAGTTCATGGGCTTTGGCAGCGGTGATATCTCTTCCTTCCAGAATGACCTTGCCGCGGAACTTTGGCACGAGCCCGGCGACAGCTTTGATGAGCGTGGATTTTCCCGCTCCATTGGGCCCCAGGATGCTGACGATCTCGCCGGAATGGACGGTGAGCGAAATGCCGCGGATGATTGCCGCGCCCGGCTCATACCCCGCCTCCAGCGCCTCTAGCGAAAGCACCGGTGAACTCATCTCGGCCCGCCGCCGAGATAGGCATCGATGACGGAGGGATCGCGTGCTGCGGCCTGTGGGCTTCCCTCAAACAGGAGCTCCCCGGCGGACATGACGAAAACATGCCGGCACAGCCTGGAAACGAGATCCATATTGTGCTCGATGATGAAAAACGTCACCCCGCTGCGATTGATCGCGGCAATGCGGTCGATGATCACGTCGAGAAGAGCCGGATTCACGCCTGCTCCCGGCTCATCAAGCAGGATCATGCGGGGATCGCTCATCAAGACCCTGCCGAGTTCCAGCAATTTGCGCTGGCCTCCCGATAGCGTCCGCGCGGCATCGCGTGCTGATCTGGCGAGACCGAGGAAATCGAGAAGGGCCTGCGCTTTCTCCTGGTTCCTGCGCTCTTCCCTCGCCACGCGCCCGGTCATGAACCAGTTGCAATAGGGCCGCTCGCCGCTTTGCCCCTGGGCTGCGGTGAGCATGTTCTCAAGCACAGTCATTTCTGCGAAGGGTCTCGGGATCTGAAAGCTGCGGCCGATGCCACGGGCCATCCGCTGATGGGGGTTGAGACTGGTTATATCCTGCCCATTGAGGCGAATCTCCCCGCCGGTTAGCGGCAGCAGCCCTGCTATGAGGTTAAACAGCGTCGTTTTGCCGGCGCCATTGGGCCCGATAAGGCCGGCGATTTCTCCCCTTCTCACATGAAGCGAAACCCCTGCCACCACTTCCGCGCCGCCGAAAGACTTCGATACCGATTGTACCTCCAGCATCCCCTTTCCCTATGTGATAAGCTGCTGTTATCATTCCTGTTGCTGCACCACCAGCCCTTTCGAAAAGGATGCGGTTCGATGACCGCTGTCGCCGATGACGGCTTTGAGCTCTATGATTTGCGAGTGGAAGTGGTTGCCCCCGCCGGTGCCACGCTGTTCTGCGGCGCCAAGCCGGGCGATTACTTCGAGCTTAGGGGCGAGATGCTTCATCTGCCTTCGGGCCAGGCGATGTCCATCTACTCGATCGCTGCCGTTTTGCCGCTGCTTCCGGCAAAGCAGCGCGTTACCGATCCGAACGACTGGATGTCGACCGATACCGAGGTTGCCTGCCCCGATCCGAACTGCCCGAGCCGTCTCCGCATAACCCGTCTGGCGAAACGCCGCTTCACTCACGCGCAAACGACGGCCGTTCCCCTGCACAGGGAGCCCGGGGAGTGACACGTGTTGAGCGTGCGGAACTGCGGCCGGGCTATGAAATCTCCCGTGTCATCCGCGGCGGCTGGCAGCTCGCGGGAGGTCACGGAGCCGTCGAGCGCAAAGCAGCGATAGCAGATCTCTGCGCGTTTTTCCGCGCCGGCATAGTCACCTTCGATTGTGCCGACATTTATACGGGCGTCGAGGAACTGTTCGGCCAGTTCCGGGCAGCCGTGCTCAAGAGCGATGGCCCCGAGGTGCTCGACAGCCTGAAGGTGCATACGAAATTCGTGCCCGATCTCGACCTCTTGCCGCGCATGAAAAAGTCGGACGTGACCGCGGCGATCGACCGTTCGCTGCACCGGCTGGGGATGGAGCGTCTCGACCTCGTCCAATATCACTGGTGGGACTATGACATACCGGGATGCATCGAGGGCGCCTTCTGGCTGGCCGAGCTTCAAAAGCAAGGCAAGATCTGTTTCATCGGCGGGACGAATTTCAATACGCTCCAAAGCGCCGCCCTGCTGAACTCCGGCGTGCCGCTCATAAGCATGCAGGTTCAATATTCCTTGCTGGATGACCGGCCTGAACATGGGCTCATCACCCTGTGCCGCGATAATGGCGTGCATCTCCTGTGCTATGGCTCGGTTGCCGGTGGATTCCTGAGCGATAATTGGCTCGGCCGTCCCGAGCCTCGTTTCA
>DATFOT010000076.1:0-4661 GCA_035265265.1 Aestuariivirgaceae bacterium
TTCGGCCTGGAGCTTTCGGGCGTGCCGGAAGCGGAACGCCGGGAGCGGGTGAAACGGCAATTGAAACTCGTGGGGTTGGAGCAGTGGGCACGGAAATTTGCCCATGAGCTCTCGGGCGGAATGCAGCAGCGGGTCGGCCTCGCGCGTGCCTTCGCTACCGAAGCGCCCATACTGCTCATGGACGAGCCGTTCTCCGCACTCGACCCGCTCATCCGCACGCATCTGCAAGACGAGCTCCTGGAGCTGCAGCGCAAGCTGCAGCGGACCATCATTTTCGTCAGCCACGATCTTGACGAGGCGCTCAAGCTCGGGACGCGCATTGCCATCATGGAGGCCGGCCGCGTGGTGCAATATGGCCCGCCCCAGGACATCGTGCTGAAACCCGCCAATGAATATGTAGCGAATTTCGTCGCGCATATGAACCCGCTGAACGTGCTGACCGGGGACGTGATGATGCGCAAGATCGGCGACATGAAGCGCAGCGGGAAATCCATCACCGTCGATCCCGTCCGTCAGCTGACGCTCACTTTGTCCAAGGTCGGCGCGCCGGCGCAAGCCTCGCTTGCCGGAAAGCCGGTCAGCCTGTTTCCGGCCGAGGAGATGAACGGCGCGAAACTTCCAGCGCTGAGCCTCGCGGTCATGCCGGCCACGGCACCGATGCGCCGCATCATCGAGGCGCGGCAGGCGACCGGCCTGCCGGTGCTTCTCGCCGACGGCAGCAAGGTGATCGGCGTCGTGGGCGATGAGGAAATATATTCCGCGCTCATGCATCGGGCGCATTCATGATGGCGGCGGTTGCCGCCGGCGGCCTGCTCAAAGGCGAGGATAATCCTGTCATCATCGTCAACGCCCAAGGACGATCACCCATCGTGCTCGCGTGCGAACATGCGGGGCGGCGGATCCCCAAGAGCCTGGGATCGCTCGGCCTCCGTGCGGAGGACCTCAGCCGCCATATCGCCTATGACATCGGGGCGGAGGGAGTGGCGCGGCAGCTTGCCGAGATGCTCGATGCGCCCCTGGTGCTGCAGCGCTACTCGCGGCTCGTCTATGACTGCAACAGGCCGCCTGATTCGCCATCGGCCATGCCAGTCATCAGCGAATTAACCTCGATTCCCGGCAATCAGGGCTTAACAGCGGCCGAGCGCCAGGAACGGACGCGGGTGATCTACCGCGCGTTTCATGACCAGGCGGCGGCGATGATCGAGGCAAGGACCTCAGTCGACAAGGTAGCGATTTTTGTTACGATTCATTCGTTTACACCGGTTTTCAAAGGTGTTGCGCGAAAGATGCATGTGGGACTTCTGTTCGACAAAGACCGGCGGTTCACCGATCTCGTGGCGCCGCTGATGCGAAAAAGCGGCCCCTTCGACGTGAGGCTCAACGAGCCCTATGGGCCTGAGGACGGCGTTTGCCACACCGTCAATCTTCAGGCTGGCGCTAAGGGGTTACCTTATTCCATGATCGAGATCCGGAACGATCTTATCGAAAGTGAGTCGGGGGAGGTAGAATGGGCGGGTCGCCTGGGAGGAGTGCTGCAACAGGCGGCGGCGCTTCTGATGCGGAGCAGCACAGAAAAGGGAGCGCGTCCCGCTATCGCCTAAGGCGAGGCAGGCGCGCTGGAAGGGAAAATCATGGCTCAACAAGATGGAGGCATCAGCTACACCAAGGCTGATGCAAGTTACTTTGCCAAGCGGGGACTCGAGCGATACGCGGGGGTGTGGTCGCTGTGGGCGCTCGGCGTCGGTGCGGTGATCTCGGGACATTTCTCGGGATGGAACCTCGGATTCGGTGTCGGCGGATGGGGCGGACTTCTCGTCGCCGGCATATTGATCGCCATCATGTATCTGGGTCTGGTGTTCTGCATTGCCGAAATGTCACCAGCCTTGCCGCATACCGGCGCTGCCTATTCCTTCGCACGAACCGCGATGGGCCCATGGGGCGGCTTTCTGACAGGCTTGTGCGAGAACGTCGAATATGTGGTGACGCCGGCGGTCGTCGTCTTCTTCATCGGCTCCTATCTCACGGGAATTTTCGAAACGACTCCGGGCTTTCAGCCAATCTGGTGGATCCTCGGATATATACTGTTCGTCGCGCTGAACGTGGCAGGGGTCGCCTTGTCGTTCAGGGTGACGCTGATCGTTACGGTGCTGGCCCTGGCGGTGCTGGTTATCTTCTGGGTCAGCGCCATTCCAAACATGGATTTCAGCCGCTGGGCACTCAATATTGCATCCGACGGCAGCGAGCTACCGGAAGGCAACGGCCCATGGTTCCCGTTCGGACTTAAAGGCGCGCTGGCAGCCCTGCCGTTCGCGGTGTGGCTGTTCCTGGCAATCGAACAGCTGCCGCTCGCGGCGGAGGAATCGATAGATCCCAAACGGGACATGCCGCGGGGAATCATTCTCGGCATGCTGACGCTCATCGTGTCGGCTTTCATGATCTTGTGGCTCAATCCCTCGGTCGCCGGCGTCGGGGCGCACAAGCTCGCAACGTCAGGCGAGCCGCTGCTCGACGGATTCCGCGCCATCTTCGGCGAGACGCAGGCGAAAGTCCTCGCCTTCGTCGCCATCGTCGGGCTAATCGCGAGCTTCCACACGATCATCTATGCGCAGGGCCGGCAGATCTTTTCGCTGTCGCGGGCGGGTTATTTCCCGCCGGTGCTTTCGGTCACGCATCCCACCTGGAAGACTCCGTATGTAGCGATGATCGTCGGAGCGATCGTCGGCCTTGGGCTGATGATGATCATTTTCTGGTCGCGGGGTGCTGACAAGGGTTCCGCCGTGATCGGCGGAACGCTGCTCAATATGGCAGTGGCGGGTGCGATGCTTTCCTATATCGCACAAGCGGTGTCGTTCATCATGCTGCGCAGGAACCAGCCGCATATCGAACGGCCCTATGTGAGCCCGCTGGGCATCCCCGGAGCCGTGGTCACGATCGTGATCGCCGCGGTGACGCTGCTCTATCAGCTCGCCGATCCGGTGTACCGGGCAGGAGTCGTCGGCGTTCTGATCTGGTTTGCGGTCGCCACGCTGTATTTCGCCCTCGTCGGCCGGCACAGGCTCATCCTGTCGCCCGAGGAGGAGTTCGCGCTCTCGCATAAAAAGAGCTGAACGAACCAACATGATGGTCCGCGGCGGTGATACCCGCCGCGGATTTTGTTTGCACGCAACAGGAGTTGTTGAAGTTCATGGCCGGCAATCTCACCCTCGAGCAACTGGAAAAGGAAGTTGCCGGAGGAAAAATCGATACCGTCGTCGCAGCGTTCACCGATCTTCAGGGGCGGCTGATGGGTAAACGATTCCATGCGCGCTATTTCGTCGATGGCGGGCATGAGGAAACCCATGGCTGCGATTATCTTTTGGCGACCGACATCGACATGGAAACGGTGCCGGGCTACAGCGCGGCCAGCTGGGAGAGAGGCTATGGCGACTTCGTGCTGAAGCCGGATCTTGGAACGCTGTGCCTCATTCCATGGCTGCCGGCGACCGCGCTCGTGCTCTGCGACGTGCTCGATCATCACACGCATGGCGAGATTCCGCATTCGCCGCGTGCCGTGCTGAAGAAGCAGATCGCGCGTTTGAGCAAGATGGAGATGAAGGCCTATATGGCCTCGGAGCTCGAATTCTTCCTATTCGATGAAAGCTACGCATCGGCGCAGGAGAAGGGCTACCGCAATCTCAAGACGGCGGGCGCCTATATCCAGGACTATCACATTCTGCAGACGACCAAGGAAGAAGGCGTGATGCGGGCCATCCGCAACGGGCTGCAGGGGGCGGGAATTCCGGTCGAGAATTCAAAGGGCGAATGGGGCCCGGGCCAGGAAGAGATCAATGTGAAATATGCCGAAGCGCTGGAAATGGCCGACCGGCACGTCATATTGAAGAACGGCTGCAAGGAGATTGCCTGGGGACAGGGCAAGGCGATCACCTTCATGGCCAAGTGGGATTACGGGCTCGCCGGCAATTCGGCGCATATCCATCAGTCGCTCTGGTCGAAGGACGGCAGGCAGGCGCTGTTCCACGACGCAAAGGGCGATCACGGCATGTCGCAGCTGATGAAGCATTATGTTGCGGGGCTGCTCGCACATGCCGACGAGATCACTTATTTTCTGGCGCCCTATATCAACTCCTACAAGCGCTTCCAGGCAGGCACGTTTGCGCCGACGCGGGCGGTGTGGAGCTTCGACAACCGCACCGCCGGCTACAGGCTGTGCGGAGCGGAGGGCAAGGGGGTGCGCATCGAATGCCGGGTGGGTGGTGCGGATCTCAATCCTTATCTGGCATTCGCCGCTCTTCTCGCTGCCGGCATCGACGGAGTTGAGAGAAAGCTGGAGCTCGAACCGGTGTTCGCGGGCGATGCCTATGACACCAAGCGGAAGCTGCGCGAAATACCCAAGACATTGCGGGCCGCGCTCGACCTCCTCGATAAATCGTCGCTCTTGCGCTCAGCGATGGGCGATGCGGTGATCGATCATTATCTGCATACCGGCCGCTGGGAGCAGCTCGAATATGACCGGCGCATCACCGACTGGGAGATCAAACGAGGGTTCGAGCGGTCGTAAAACAATGACCCTGAGGAACAGACGAGCCGAATGATGACCCTTCCCCATCGTAATTTTGCGTTTCCAACCGCGATCAAATTCGGCGCGGGGCGCATCAAGGAGC
>DATFOT010000077.1:0-2904 GCA_035265265.1 Aestuariivirgaceae bacterium
GCGCTCGCGATTGCCGGTGAGCTGGTTGTCGACGGTAAGCACCAGCGCATCATATCCCGACGCCGCCGCCCGCTCGGCCAGTTCGCGGGTAAAGCCGCGATCCTTATAGATGAACACCTGCATCCAGCGCGGCGCCGCACCGCATTCGGAAAGCTGCTCGATCGTGCACACCGAGCCGTGGCTCAGGCAATAGGCGGTGCCGGAAGCACTTGCGGCGCGTGCGGCGCAGCGTTCCCCGTCGGGCCAGAACAAGCCGGCGAGACCCGTCGGGCCGATCATGACCGGCATGCTCAGCCGCCTTCCGAAGAGCGTGATCGACAGATCGCGTGCGCTCGTTCCGTTCAACGGCCGCGGCAGCAGCTCGACCGCCGCGAACGCCTCTTCGTTCCGTTTCAGCGTATGCTCGTCTTCGGCGCCCCCATCGGCGAAATCGAAGACCGGGCGCGGCAATGTCGCCCGGGCCATCGACCGCATGGCGGCGATGCTGTAGGCCTGCCGCTTCCAAGCTGGAGCGGGATGGCTCATGCCGTCTTGTCGAGACCGTAGAAAGCGATGGCATTGTCGCGAAAGAGCTTGCGCTTCTCATCAGCTGTCGCGCCTTCCACGATCCAGTCGACGATGTCGACCCAGCCGGGATAGGTCCCGGCCAACTCCAGCACGTGCCAGTCGCTTCCATACATGATGCGGTTGAAGCCGAAGCTTTCGATCGTATGGGCGACATAGGGTTTGATCTGCTCGCGGGTCCAGTTCCTATGATCGGCTTCCGTCACGACGCCCGAAATCTTGCAATAGACATTTGGCATTGCAGCCAGTTCCTTCAGATGCTGCCGCCACGGATCGGTGAGACCCGCTTTGATGCCCGGCTTGCCGATATGATCGAGAACGAAGCGGACATCCGGGCAGCTGCGCACCATGCTGATCACATTCGGCATCTGGTGATGGAGAATGCATATATCGAAGGGAATGTCGTGTCGTGAGAGCAGTTTGAGGCCTTCGATGAAGTTCGGGCGGATGCAGAATTCCGGATCGGCTTGGTTCTGAATGAGCCGCCTGATGCCGCTCAGGATCCGGTGGCGGCGCAGCGTCTCGAGTTCTTCTTCGATCGCTCTGCCCTTTTCGAGCGGCAGCGCCGCGACCATGCCGGTGAGGCGCTTGTCTGAGCCCGCGAGCCCGGAAACCCATTCAGCCTCGGCAAGATGCTGCGGATGATCGACGTCGACTTCCACGAATACGAATTGTTCGATCGCATAGGGGCTCGCCGCCTTGGTAAGATCGCTCGGCAGGACCTGGCGATTGAGCGAGGGTGCATTTTTTGTCCACGCATAGCCGAGCCTTTTCGGCTCGCAGAGATGCACATGGCTGTCGACGATCGGAAAGTCGGGCATTCCACTACCGCTCCGTTCCTTGCAGCTCATGGTCACGGATGCAGGATGGCCGTGTCAAGCACGGCCTAAGGTTTAGAGAAACTCATCCGTCAGCCTTCGCTGGAATGACGAGAAGGGGTCTCGTCATTCGGGTCCGATTTCCTCAATCTGAATCATTGCTGAACGGCCCGCTCAGCGATGGCTCATGCGGCAGTAGCTATGCTGCGCGCATCATCCACAAAATATTGTCGAGTCTCCTCAAAATGAACCCTACCGCACGCGTACTGATCCTATTGGCGCTGAGCCTGCTTCTTGCATCGATCATCCCGGTCTTCGTCACCGCATCGACCTTCTGACCCCTCGCTTGCCGAAGGCCAACCGGCAGGGCCATACTGACAACTCCTGACATCATGCTGTCAGCAGCAATGGACTATCATTGCCAGATGAGACGTGCCGACCGCCTGTTGAGACTGGTGCAGATCTTGCGGCGTTCCCGCGGGCCCGTCACCGCTGCCCACATCGCCGCCGAACTCGAGATCACCGTGCGCACGGTCTACCGCGACGTAGCGTCTCTCATCGGCAATGGCGTGCCGATCATTGGCGAGGCGGGCGTCGGCTATGTGCTCGGCGAGGGCTTCGATCTGCCTCCTCTCATGTTCAACGCCGACGAGCTCGAGGCGCTGATGCTCGGCGCGCGGCTGGTGGCGGCGCGCGGCGATAGGGCGCTTTCCTTGGCGGCTGCCGATGCGGTGACCAAGATCGCCGCGGTACTGCCGAAGTCGCTGCGCCCGGTTCTGCTCGAAGCGCCCCTCGTGTCGACGCGTTATCGCGAGCCCCTCTTGGATCACATCGATGCTGCGCTCATCCGCACCGCTCTTCGCGAGCAGCGCAAGTTGGCGATCGCTTATGTCGACGAAAAAGGTGAAACAACCGAACGTATCGTCTGGCCCCTCATGCTGGGCTATCTCGAAGATCGCCGCATCCTCGTCGCGTGGTGCGAGCTGCGCAGTGACTACCGCCATTTCCGCACCGACCGCATTACGGATGCCAGCATTATGGCCGATCGCCTGCCTAAACATCGCGACAGCCTTTTGAAACTATGGCGGGAATTGGAAGCGTCTCACTCCGCTGAGCTCATGGGCGACAAGAGCCGCGTCTGATCCTTTACCGCGAACCGGTACGCCACACGGCCATCTTTCAACGAAACCGCGCCGGAGGCGAGCCAGCTGAGCACCACGGGATAGAGCTCATGTTCGAGCCTGAGCACTCGCCGGGCAAGCTCATCGGCCGTATCTTCAGGCAGCACCGGCAGCGCCGACTGGGCGATGATGGGCCCGGCATCGACCGCGCCGCTCACGAAATGCACCGTGCAGCCATGAAGCTTCACCCCATCCGCCAGCGCCCGTGCGTGCGTGTCGAGGCCGCGGTAGCTCGGCAAGAGCGAGGGGTGGATATTGACCATGCGGCCGTGCCAGCGCATCGCAAAGCCGTCACTGAAGATGCGCATGAACCCTGCGCAGGCGATGAGCTCGACGCCTTT
>DATFOT010000078.1:0-2581 GCA_035265265.1 Aestuariivirgaceae bacterium
AGCTCGTCGGCTCCGTCGACTGTCAGGTCGAGGTCGGGGGTCTCGTCGAGGGTCGACAGGGGAATGCCCTCGCGCTGCGCCTGGTCGCGGGTCGCCTCGGAGGTGGGGACGCCCACCACCTTGAGCCCGCTCCGAACGCGCTCGCCGATGGCCGCAACGAAATGCGCCGCGGTCGAGCCGGTGCCCAAGCCCAGCCTCATGCCATCCGTGACGAGCTCGGCAGCCCTCTCGGCTGCAGCGCGCTTGAGATTGTCGCTCACTGAAATCCTCTAAGAATGCGTCCGCTCTGGTTTGCGAAAAGCTGGTCTGCTCGCCTCTAGCATGTCAGGACGGCTGGAAGAAAGAACGTTTCACCTTTGGTCGGTCGCAGAATTCCTCGCCGAGAGCATCGATCCCGAAAGTGCAAATCCACTTTTGGGATCGATTCGGCGCTCAATCCCTCATGCGGCGGATCGTTGATGCGCCAACGCCTCAGGGACGCTGCGGCGATGCCCCCATCCCCGAGCTGACGCTCGGCGTGGCGGCCGTCGGTGCAGCCGTCGATGCGGCGGGCGACGGGGTCATCTGGGGGGTGCAGACCACGCGCTCGTCGAAAACGTAGCAGATGCTCATCTGTCCGGTCCGGTAATTGACCCGAAATACCCCCCCTTCCCGCTCGTGGCGGGAGGCGACAAGCCCATATTCCCCCGGCGGCTGGGCTCCGGCGCCCTCGCCTGCACTGTAGCAGAGGGTGACCCCGACTGTGCCTTCCTGGAGACCATATTGGCAGGAGCTCACCTCGCCGGTGATCCGATCGATCCTATAAATCCTGTTCAGGTCGGTCTGAGGCGCGGGCACGAAATCATAAGATGCGGCCAAGGCGGGGCCGGAGAGGCCTCCCAGCGCCAGGACTGCCAAAATCAACGCAGCGGAACCAAGGGGCCGCATTCACCACTCCATTCGGTAAGATCGAATCAACCAAAGGCACCATATCATTCCAAGGCTTGATTCCCTTGCCTCCAGCAGGTAGCCGACCTTCATGGCCATTGATACCCCGCACATCGTCTCGCCCATCGCCGTCTTCGACCTCGATGGAACCCTGGCAGACACGGCCGGCGACCTCGTCGGAACTCTCAACGTGATCCTTGAACGAGAGGGGCTCGCCCCCGTTCCGGTGGCCAAGGCGCGCGACATGATCGGCGCCGGCGCACGGGCTCTGATCGAGCGCGGCTTCGAGGCCGCCGGCAAGGAGCTGACGCCCGCCCGTCTCGACGAGCTGTTCCGTCAATTCATGGTTCATTACGGCGAGAATATCTGCGTCCGGACGCAGCTCTACCCGGGCGTGGCCGCAGCCTTGGACCGGCTGGAAGAGGCAGGGTTCATCCTGGCGGTGTGCACGAACAAGGTCGAGGAGCATTCGGTCAAGCTGCTCGACGAGCTCGGCATCGGCCACCGCTTCGCGGCCAATTGCGGCCGCGACACGTTCTCCTATTTCAAGCCCGATCCACGCCACCTGACCCTGACCATCGAGCGTGCCGGCGGAAGTCCGGCCCGCGCGGTGATGATCGGCGATTCCAGGACGGATATCGTGACGGCGCAGAATGCCGGTATCCCGGTAGTTGCAGTCCCGTTCGGCTATACCGACGTGCCGGTCCGTGAGCTGGGACCCGATCTCGTCATCGATCATTTCGACGATCTGTTCGGCGCCGTGCAGGCCGTCATGAGGCCGCTGGCAGCCTGACGCGCAGCGGTTATCGCGCGTGCGATCGGTTGCACACGAAAAAGTGAAGCTTGGCTTGTCAGGAAGGAATGGTGGGCGCGACAGGGATTGAACCTGTGACCCTTCGCGTGTGAAGCGAATGCTCTCCCGCTGAGCTACGCGCCCTGACAAGGGCCTTCTAAAGGCGCAGAACCCCTGGCGTCAAGCCAAAGAAGCGCAGCGTGAGCGAAGTATTTTGTTGCGCAAATTGTGGCACCGTGACTTTAACCTGTTGCTTACGATGTGTCGGGAATGAGGCATTTCTGCACTAGGATTTTATAGCAGACCCTTGATAAAGCTTGGATCCGAAGCGGGGCTGTTGCGTTGAGCAATGGCAGAACCTGCCATCAACCATGTTCTATCTGAGGCAATAATGGGACGCACTCGCGTTGCCCTCTCCGGGCTCGCCTGCGCCTTCGTCGCTCTCGCGACGCCGGCTGCGGCATTTACGGCAATCGATCCTCTCACCCGCCAGCCGCTCTACAGCGCTGAAGAGGCCCTGAAGGCCCAGGCCGCGCCGGTTCAGCGCGAGGTCGTCACCTTCACCGGCCGCTACGCGCCCGGCACCATCGTCGTGTCGACCAGCGAGCGCCGTCTCTGGTTCGTGCTCGGTAATGGTCAGGCCATTCAGTACGGCGTCGGCGTAGGCCGTCCGGGCTTCACCTGGGCCGGCAGCCATTCGGTCACGATGAAGCGCGAATGGCCGGATTGGCGTCCCCCGGCATCCATGCTCAAGCGCCGCCCCGACCTGCCCCGCTATATGAAGGGCGGACCGGACAACCCGCTTGGCGCCCGCGCCCTCTACATCGGCAGCACGATCTATCGAATCCACGGCTCGAACGA
>DATFOT010000079.1:0-4151 GCA_035265265.1 Aestuariivirgaceae bacterium
TCTTGATGCGCATGGCTTCATCGGCATTGATGATGCCCCCGGCCGCGGCCCGCTCCGTTAGGCTATGGTGAGGTTCCTTCTCCAGCTGCCCCCTGGTGACCGCATCTCGCGTCTTCTTGTGGGCTTCCCGTGCGTTCGCCACGAGTTCGAGCGCCGCTTCCAGCTGGCCCAATCCTTCCTCGCCCAGGTCTGGAGAAAAAATATCCTGCGTCAGCCGCTGCCGCATGCCTCCATTATCGAGCATGCTGCGCGCCACTTGCGCTCCAAGGTTATCGAGCGGCGGCCTGAGGCGGGCGCCGACCGGAAATATCAATAGCCCGAGGATCATCGCGGCCGTCCGGTTCGGCAAATTGGCGAGCACGCCGACCAGCGCTTCCTGTATCTTCCACAGAGCCAAGTCGCACGACCAGCGCAGCAAAGGGACATCATCTGCCGGCTGGCCGTCATCATGAAATTTCTTGATTGCCGCCGACGCCAGATACATCCAGGCAAGGGCATCCGCGAGCCGGCCGCTGACCTTCTCCTGAACCTTGAACGATTTGCCGAGCGTCACCAGCGCGGCATCGGTCATCAGCGCATAAGCGGCGCTGAATCGGGTCAATTGACGGAAATACGAAGTTGTTGCGTCGCCTGCCGGCGCGGCCGCCGGCCAGCCTCCGCTCAACGCAAACCAAAAAGAACGCAAGGCATTGCTGCCTGTGAAACGAATATGCTTGAACAGAAGCTCGTCGAATTCGACGAGATCGTTGTCCTCGATGGCGCGCATCTGCTTCTGCACGAATTTATGGCATCGGATAGCGCCCTGCCCGAAAATAATCAGCGACCGGGTGAGAATATTCGCACCCTCGACCGTTATGGCAATCGGCGCTGCGACATAGATCCGCGACAAGAGATTGCGTGGACCCCGGCATACGGCGGCGCCGGCCATGATATCCATCCCGTCGGCAACGCAGGCACGCATGCCTTCGGTCAGATAGGCTTTGGCGACGGCTGATATGACGCTCGGTTTCTCGCCCGCGTCGATTGCACCGCAGGTGAGAACACGTGCGGCATTCATGAGATAGGTGGTGCCCGCAATCCGGGCGAGCGGTTCTTCGATTCCTTGAAAACGGCCGATCGGAAGGTTGAACTGCTCTCTTATCGAGGCATAGGCTCCGGTGACGCGGGCAACCACTTGGAGAGCGGCAACCGACAGCGCCGGCAGTGAAATGGCGCGTCCGGCGGCCAGGCACTCCATAAGCATCCGCCAGCCCTGGCCTATGCCGCTTTTTCCCCCGATGACATAGTCGATCGGTACGAAGATGTTCTCGCCCGTGATCGGTCCGTTGGGAAACGGCACGCCCATGGGATCATGGCGTTTGCCGATGACAAGGCCCGGCGTATTGCGCGGGATCAGTGCACAAGTCATTCCGAGATTAATTCTCTCGCCGATCAGCCGCTCGGGGTCCTGCATGTCGAATGCCAAACCGATCACCGTCGCCACGGGGGCGAGCGTGATGAAACGCTTGCTCAAGGTGAGCCGGAGCCCGATGATGTCCTTGCCGTCGAACATGCCTCGGCAGACGATGCCGGTGCTCCGGCTCGCTGCCGCATCGCTTCCCGCATGCGGCTCGGTCAGCGCGAAACACGGAATTTCCTCGCCCGACGCAAGGCGCGGCAAATAATGGTTCCTCTGCTCTTGGGTGCCGTAATGCAGCAGCAATTCGGCCGGTCCGAGTGAATTGGGAACCATCAGCGTGCAGGCGACCGGAATGCTCCGGCTCGCGACCTTCGTGACGACCGCCGAATGCGCGATGGCGGAAAAGCCAAGGCCTCCATAGGCCTCCGGAATGATCATGCCCAAAAAGCGTTTCTGCTTCAGAAAGCGCCATACGAGCTCCGGCAAATCACGGTCTTGGCTGATCTTCCAGTCATCGATGAGGCGGCATAGTTCTTCGACCGGCCCATCAAGAAACTTGCGCTCATGGTCGGAGAGTTTTTTCACCTGGAATCCGACGAGCTTTTGCCAATCGGGATTGCCGCAGAAGAGCTCGCCGTCCCACCAGACCGTGCCGGCTTCGATCGCCGTGCGCTCGGTATCGCTCATCCGCGGCATCGCGGCATGCGCAATACGCATCAGTCGGGCGGAAACCACGCGCCGGCGAATGGCCGGAATACCAAAGACTATGCCAACGACAATAGCGGCGATTAGCAGGCTTGCTAGCATGGCTTAATTCCTGAGCGGCTTGCCCGTCTTGAGCATATGTTCGACGCGTGCGGCACTCGCGGCCTGTTGCGACAAAGCCAGGAACGCCTCCTTCTCCAAGCGCAGCAGGTCGTCCTCGCCGAGCGTTTCCGTGACATCGGTGTTGCCGCCGCTCACGACCTTCGCCAGCTGCTTGCCGACGATGAGGTCGTGCGGCGTCGCCTTGCCGACCCGGCGCAGTCCTTCGAGCGCCACGGCGAGCGCGGTCGAAGCTGTTCGTCCGGGAAGCGAAATGCGCTGTGCTGCAGCTGGAGTGTAGTTCTGGCTGAGGCTCAACGCCTTGGCCTTGGCATCTGCCAGCAGGCGGTCGCGGTTCATGGTGATCCCGTCCTGTGCGCGCAGGAAAAGCAGGTCCTTCGCCTGCTCTGCCGAGGTTGCGACGCTCGCCAGGCCGATTGTTTCGAACGTCTTGATCACCGGCGGCATGGGACCATGAGGCGGCTGATTGCCGTTGATGCGGCGCAGGATCAATTCCTTGCATCCGCCCCAGGCGGGCACCAGCCCAACGCCGGCTTCGACGAGGCCGGTATAGGTTTCGGCATGGGCCTGCACGGCGGAACTGTGCAGCAGGATTTCGCAGCCCCCGCCAAGCGCCATGCCGGCAGGCGCGGCAACGACCGGAAATGGCGCATGTTTCAGCCGCTGGTAAACCTTTTGCCCATAGCCGACCAGTGCCCGCACGACGGGCCACGCACGCAGCTTCATGGCAATCGACAGGAGCCCGATATTGGCGCCAACCGAGAAATTGCTGCCCTCGTTATAAATCACGAGCGCTCGATAGTTTTTCTCAGCGAGCCGGATCGACTGATCTATCATCCGAAGCGAGAGGGGATCGAGCGCGTTCATCTTGCTGTGGAATTCGAGGCACAGCACGCCGTCGCCGATATCCCAGAGGCTTGCCGAGGGATTGCGCCTGATCGCACGCGTGGAATTCTTGATGTCGGAAAGGAGCAGCACCCCTTCGCGCCGCCTCACATTTGAATAGTCTCCGCCGAGCGCGAGATATTGCAACTGGCCGCCGTGCTTGCGGTAGAAGCTTCGCCCATGCGCCTTCGCCAGGAGCGGCGGCACCCGCACGTTCGACCGGCGAAGCCGCTCGCTGAACCAGCCGGTGCCGATTTTGTCGATCAGCTCGAAAGGCCCATCTTTCCAATTATAGCCCAGGCGCATCGCGTCATCGACCGCCGCCACGTCATCGGCAATGTCGGGCACCAGCTCGGCGGCATAGCTCAGGGTTGGTGCAAGCACCGCCCATGCATATTGCCCACCCTTGTCTCCATGCCTCAGAAGAGCACGCAGTCCGCCGCGCCGGCTTCGGGCCACACTCTCCAGCGTCACCTTTGCGCTCGCTCGATATTCGCCCGTATTCAGATCGAGGACCTCCTTGATCTTCTGAGGCGAATCCGGCCGGAGCCGGTAGAAACCACCCTTGCCTTTTCGTCCCGTGTAGCCGCCCGCAATCATGGTTTTGATCAGAGGCAAATCGCGATAAATGGCGTGGAACGCATCCTCTTTCGGAAGCGACTTGGCCATGCTCGCCACTACGTTCGGCATCAGATCGATGCCCACCATGTCCAGAAGGCCGAACACGCCGGTCTTCGGCGCCCCCATCGGCGCCCCGAGAACGGCATCCGCTTCTTCGACGGTAAGGCCCAAGTCCATCGCCTGCACCACCGCGCATTGCAGCCAGAAGATCCCGATCCGATTGGCAATGAAACCCGGCGTGTCCTTGCAGCGGATCGGTGTCTTGCCCAGTTTGAAATCGGCAAACTCCTCGATGAGGGTGAGCGCCTCGGTACGGGTCTTCGCGCCGGCGACAGTTTCGAGCAGCCGCTGATAGCGCGGCGGATTGAAAAAATGCGTGATAAGGAAGTCCTCTGCGAAGCTGTCCGGAAAATTCGCGATC
>DATFOT010000080.1:0-10859 GCA_035265265.1 Aestuariivirgaceae bacterium
ATCCCTTGCGTGGCCAGGCAATTCAGGGCAAGAGAGGCCGACTTCCGGAGACGTGGCCGAGAGGCTGAAGGCGGCGGTTTGCTAAACCGTTATACGCCCTTAAAGGCGTATCGAGGGTTCGAATCCCTCCGTCTCCGCCAATCTTACCGCCTGCTTGAGGAGGAACTCGCTGCCGCTGGTAACAATGTTGATGACGATGATAGCGAACCCCATCATAGCCGATCACAGCTTCAAGAGGCTTCCTAAACCAGCCGTTTGCCTTCGGCAAAGACTTGCGACCAGGCCAGTATGCGGACGGATTTTCGCAGTCCCGTAGGCCAGAACGGGTCGTCTTTTACCAGCGCTTCGACGGCATCTGAATTGTCTGCCTGAACGATCCACAGGCCGCCAGCCGGTTCGTTCGCCGTCGTGCGCAAAGGCCCCGCTGCGGTAATTTGGGCTGCATTCCGCTCCAAAAAGGCGAGATGCTGCGGCATGTGCTTCTGACGAACCTCGGTCCCGAGCTGAAGGTTATCCTCAAATAAAACGGCGTACATCATTGCGAAGTGGTCCTGTGGGATTCTGATGATTGCGCCTCCGAACTCACCGAAAGATATCGCCAAGCCGAACATTATATCGTGGTCACAGGCGTTCCACCATAAGCCTGACGGCCAACGCCGCCGGCCCGCCTCTAAAAGATATTAGCAAATACATAACTATTTATCAGCGGACCTGAGGTTGGTTGGCGGGCGCCTCGGCTTCAGCCTGCCTCATCCGCGCCAAACTTTGGACGGAACGTAGATCCACTAATCAAAGGCCGGTCCCATGCGTTCAGCGGCGGTTTTCTTGCTAACTTTTGTCGCAGCAATCGCGGCGCTGCCTCAAGCTCTCTTGGCTGAAACCGAAGTGGATCTCGAACTGGTTCTAGCTGTCGATGTCTCACGCTCCATGGACATCGACGAATTGAACGTGCAGCGCGAGGGCTATGTTGCCGCTTTTCGTCACCCCGATGTGATATCCGCAATCCAATCGGGTCCGTTGGGGCGGATCGCCGTAACCTATGTGGAATGGGCGGGTCCACTGAACCAAACCGCTGTCATTCCATGGACATTGATTGATAGCGTGGACGGCGCAAAAGCCTTTGCCACGCTGCTGTCCGCCACCGCTCGTAGCCAATACATGTGGACCTCTATTTCTGCTGGTATGCTGTATGCCGCCGGCATGTTCAGCAATAATGGCTTCACAAGTGCCCGGCAGGTGATCGACATTTCCGGCGACGGGCCCAATAATCGAGGTTCTCCTGTCGAACCTGTGCGCGCGAGCGTGACAGCTTCCGGCATCACGATAAATGGCTTGCCTCTGGTGGTTAAGCGCTCCGGCCGTGGGTACATTCCCAATCTGGACGTCTATTACGAGGACTGTGTCATAGGCGGACCAGGGGCCTTTCTCATTCCTGTGCATGACATGACGCAATTCGGTCTGGCTGTCAGGCGCAAGCTCCTGCTGGAAATCGCCGGTCTATCGCCTCGAATTATGCGGGCGAGTGAAACAGTGCCTGCACAACGCATGGATTGCCTGATTGGTGAAAAGCTGATTGAACGCCGCTCAGTCAGATGAGCAGGATAAGGATTGGCTCCCCAACTCGGCGAACCGACCAAGGAGGCGCCCTGGATTGAGGGTCAAGGGCGCCCCGCAGTGGAACAGGTTAGGGGTTATTGTGACTTGCTCGGGTCGTCAGCAGGATTTGCATAATTTATCGCAAATGGCCCTTCGGAACTGATCTGGACGATACTCTCCGTGTCCGCGAAGACGAAGTGATTCATATTTGCCGGCAGATCGACGAAGCCACCAGCGGTCAACTTCTCGGCCTTCGCTTCGTCAAGTTTATCTCCCATGCCGATGTTGAAATTCCCAGAAATCACCGTCACGGCCTCATGGGTCGGATGATTATGCGCTGGTATTTTGTAGCCGGCCGGGACCTTCAGCCTAATCGTGAATGGTCCGGCCTTTCCCGGATCGCCCGAGAGGACAGCGGCCTCGGCACCTTTGGGTAACACCGGCGGTGCCGGACCCCATGTTATGGTGTCAGCAGTGAACGTCTGCACCTTGTGGTCCTGAGAAACAGCGGCTCCACTCACCAGGAGAAGCAGAGCGCCTGCGGCCATGCCGGCCCACACGGGTTGCAATTTAATTCTCATGGGCATTCCTCCAGTGGAAGGGCATGCGAATATGCCCGCTCACGAAAGCCTTTGCCGAGGTAGGGGTTCCACGATCGGCAGCGGTCCACATGTGTGCTTAAGACCGCGCCGACTTGCGCTTCCGTGCCGTTTTCGGTTGCTTCTCCTCACCCTTCAGGCTCTTTTTCAGCGCATCCATCAGGTTGACGACGTTACTGGGCTGGGGTTTCTCGCTCTTCGATATCTCGATCTTTTGGCCCTTCGCTTTCTTTTCGACGAGCTTGCGCAGCTCCTCGGCATAGGTGTCCTTGAACCGCTTGGGATTGAATGGCCCTGAGTTGCGCTCGATCAGCTCCGAGGCGAGATTGACCAGTTCGGGATCGAACTTCACCGCTTCTAGATCGGCGAAGTATTTATCAGCCTTTCGCAGCTCGTCCTCATACCGAATGATGTTGAGCAGCAGGCCCTTTTTCTCGGTAGGCGCTATGACCCCCAGATGCTCTCTCCCTTGCATGGTGAGTTGGCCGAGGCCCACCTTGCCGGCCTTCTCCAGAGCCTCCCGGATGACCAGATAGCCTTCCGCGGCAACCTCATCCTTTGGCACGATATAATAGGGACGTTCGTAATAGCGAGCATCGATCTGCCCGGCATCGACGAACTGAACCATGTCGATGGTCTTTTTGCTCTCCAGCTTGATCGCCTCGATCTCCTCTGGCTCCATTGTGACATAGACATCCGGCTCCACTTGGTACCCCTTGACGATGTCGCTGCTCTCAATTGGTCCAATGCCGGGCACCACCTTTTCATATTTGACGCGCTTGCCGCTGGGCTTGTGAATCTGATTGAAGTGAATCTCGGCACCCGTCTCGGTTGCGCCATAGATATCGACATTGATGGAAACAAGCTGGAGGCGCAAAAACCCGCGCCAGTACACGTGGCCGAGTGCTGGCATTGCTAACTCGCTGAACTGACTCTAGAAAAAACCAGTGACTCAACGTGAGGGGCTTAGGCCGGTTCCACAATCAAAGCGAGTCTGAGATTGTCTCCTGGAACAGAGCGCGAACTCCCGGAATACCCGGCAGCGGTTGATCAGAATTGTTCTATTACGGTGCCCCGAGTCCGCCATTCTGTATGGATTCAGCTGTCCTGATATTCGAACAGCACACGCGATAGGCCTATATCACAGAGCAGATAGTCATCGATTTGCACATGTTGCCTACGGCTGAACTTGGTCTTGAGTAGCTTGATTACTGTTGTCACGGCCTGCTCCTTATGAGCTCGATAATCCAACCCTCGCATATTCAGCCGAAACCAAAGCTGAATCAGCCATTCATCTCCGGTTTAACAATCGCCAGCCCAGGCCAGGCGAAAGTACGCCGCACCCGGCCAAGCAGATCACGGACTTAGTCAAATCTTAAACAGCTTCCGAAACTCGCCATAATGGCCAACCAGCAATTCGGCCTCTTTAGGAACCTGATTTACTGCAATTTCGTCAAAATCGGGAAACTTGTCTGCGACGTTGTCCGGCACACGAATATAGAGTGTTCTCGTTCCGCCTTGAGTTTCATTCGTGGCTACAAGCAACATCTCTGTCGGACTAGCCATTGCCTGCCACAGCTTATCGAAAGCGACTTCAACGGCGATCCTGTTTTCGTCGGGAATAAATTTTTTCGACAACCATTTGATCATCTGCCGCTACCCTTTTCTCATATGTCATTCAATGCTCGATACGGTGGGGATCGGACGCAGTTTCGATGTGACGAGCCACCAAAAACAAGCCCAAGCGCCCCCAATCGCCCAACCGGCCAGTACATCCGTGGGGTAATGCACACCGAGATAGATGCGGCTGATCCCGACAAGAAGGCTGAGGAAAATAGCGCCGCCGAGGATATAGATTTTTACGCGAATGCGGGACTGGTCATAGGCAAGTAGGGCTCCGATAGTCAGATAAGTGACTGCTGAGAGCATGGCGTGGCCGCTCGGGAAGCTCATTGTGTGTACCTGGACGACATGGGCAACGAGGTCCGGCCGTGGGCGCGCTACGAGCAGCTTCAATGTACTGCTGAGCACTGTTCCAAGCGCCACTGCGAGCACGAGCAGCAGGGATAACTTCCGCCGCTCGGTCACCACAAGGAAGCCTGCTATGGCCAGTGTAATGATAGTGAGAACCACTGTGCTTCCCAATGCAGTCACGTCGCGCATTACCGATTCGAACCAAGGCGGCCCAATCGGATCAGCCGTATCCCCCGCCACGCGTAAGGCAAGCAGGATCGCCCTATCGAACGCAAGAGCTTCGCCCTCGATCACTTCGCTCGCCAGTTTGATAAAGACAAACAGAAGGACTGCGGGGATCAGCAGGGCTCCCAGCAGTCGGGTTTCGAGTCGTGATGAAAAAATCCGTATGCGGGAACTGATCACGGCGAGTCGCTACTAAATGTCCAGCCGGGGCACGAGGCCAACTCAACACCATCATGACAGTCTGTTCGACTCATATTGTGTCGGCAGGAATGATAACTTTTAGAGCTTTTGGCCGGATGCGGTAATGGAGCGGCGTTTGAAGCAATAAAACCTCGCCATCAACTGCCACGTTCAACGCAGTGCGCTTATTGTTTACGATCAGGTTTTCGGCTTCAAAGCTAGACACGTCACTCACGCCGGCTCGACCTCTAGCGAGTGCAAGCAAGGCCAAAACAAGCTCCCATCGGCTTTTGGCCATGGGCATCGCCACCCATAGTCTCCCATTGTTGAGGACCTTGCGACTGCCGAGTTGCGTCAGTGTCGTCTCATAATGATTGTTCCCGATGAACAGCAGGGGCGTGATGGGTCGGGAAGAAGGCGCAGCTGAGGACTTTATTTCCAGCCTCAAGCGAGGGAATCGTGAAAAAATTTTCCACGCCGCCTGAAAAAAAGCGGTCCACTTCCGATAGCCAGATTTCTGGATAGCTTCACGCAATCTCACGACGGCTGGATAGAGGCCAAGGCTCGAATTGTTGACAAAGACCTCACCATTGACTTCACCCACGTCCACGGCGGCTACACGCCCCGTAACGATGGTTCTGACCGCCTCCTCGGCCGAAAGCGGGATTTTCAAGTCCTTCGCGAAATGATTGAGCGTGCCCATAGGAATGACGCCCATTCGGGCTGACGTCCCGGCCAGAGCGGATGCCACCGCATTCACGGTTCCATCGCCGCCCCCCGCGACTACAACGTCGTAGCGGTCCTTGCTTGCTTCGGCCGCCAATTCGGCAATCGTCTTTCCTTTGGCCAAATCCGGAAACTCTGCGCTGACGCCAAACTGAGCAAAAAGGGCCTTTAAATCCGGGGACTCTGCTTTCGCAGTGCCAGCATGTTTATTAATGATACAGCAGACCTTGAGACGGCGTTCCTGATGGTTCATTTCAGAAGAGCAGGATTTCGAGAAATGGTTCTGCAGCATAGCGATACATCGCCTCCGGTGAGGGGTGATACTCAGCTCGGGTAGGATTGATACTCAACTCAGAGGCCATCTGTGGGAAATGGTCTAACCTTGAACTCGAAGCGATTGGGCCTGTTCCATTGACCCGCTGAGGTGACACCAATATTTGGGTCGACGTTCACTGCACCGAGGGGATGGAGGCAGCGAGGATTTCCGTTGGTCCATTTGCGCTTGAAAGGAAAAAGCTTTTGGCCCTGCTCAGCGCCTCGGTATCAACCATCACGTCTCCAGGGCGGCTTCCATATCCCAGCAGCACGCCGCCGAACGCCATTTTCAGGTAGTCGGCCGTGTTCGCCAGCATATGAATAAGGGGATTGGCGCGGGCCGGGTCCTCCTCGGACAGGACACACACGCCCCACAGCGTCTTGCCGGCCATGCGATTGCGGAAATCCGCGCCTGGCACGCGCAGCCAGGCGCTCCAGTAGTCGAGATAATGTTTTGCGCTTGTCGGTACGCTGTACCAATACAAAGGCACGGCAAAAACGAGGTCGGTGGCACCGAGCGTTGCGTCAAACAGGATACGCTCGTTTCCCGCGGGCTGAGGATAGACGCCGACCGAATGGCGAATATCCTCAAAAGGCGATAGCGGCAGTTCCGACAGGTCGAGCCATAGCTGCTCGCATTGCTGCGGCAGGGTTTCCGCCGCCTTTCGTGTCAAAATTTCAGTATTGCCGTTGCGGCGAGCACTGGTGATCAGAAAGGTAAACCGCCGATTCTCTCCGCTTAGGTCAGCTTGGTCCACGCAACGTCCTCCTATTGTCGCTCCTGCGACAGCAAAAACCGCCGCACATGCGGCAACACGCGTTCGGTTGCTTCAATGAAGATCGCGTGTTTGAGACCCTCGAGGATCACCAGCTTTGCATTCGGCATAGCTTTCGCTATCTGCGAGTTGAGGCCTGGGTTGCAGCCACTGTCCAGTTCACCTGTAAGAACCATGGCCTTCGCCGTGATCTCATGCAGCCAAGGTCCCATCTCGGTATCGGCATAGATGTCAAAAACATTCAGAAAAACGTCAGCGGGCGTATCCATCACTTGCTGCTTGCGCCATTCGATCACATCAGGCCTCGCCGCCACGAAGGAATCCGTGAACCAGCGGGCCGTCAGCGTATCGAGCACTGCCTTGATGCCCTTTTCCCGCATATCGGCAATGACAGCCTTTAGCTTGGCCGAATCATCCTTAGTGCGGAAGGCAGCGGTGGACCAGAGGCCTAGCGAAAGCACACGTGATGGAAAGCGGCGCGCGTAAGCTGGCCCAATCATGCCGCCTAATGAGTGACCGGCGAAATGAGCCTTTTCAATGCCGATCCTGGACCGCAGTGCTTCGAGATCGTCAACTAACTCGTCCAGCCCAAAGCGGGCTTCAGGAACCGGGCTCTCGCCATGACCGCGTAAATCATAAGAGATGCATGTGAAGCGGTCCATCAGGCCGTCTACCAGCTTTCCAAAACTGGCCCTTCGAGCCCCGATGCCGTGGATCAGGAACAGGGCAGGGCCCGAGCCCTCTACGGTATAGGCACAATCAATGGTCAAGGCATTATTCTTGAGTCGGCGCCGTAGCGGTTGCCATCCATGTGGTGTCTCTAAGCTGCCTCCGAATTGTACTTTGTGAGATGCGGCAGCACCTCTTCGGCGAAGCGACTCATCATCTCCAGGGTCATGTCCTGCTCCTGTCCGAAATTGGAGGTGGTAAGCACCTCGTCAATGCCGAGTTCCGCATAGATCGAAAGCCGCTCGATCATCTCGTCACGCCGGCAGAGCAGGATATTGGACGAAAGTTCGTCCAGCGTCTGGGAACGGGGGAGGGGACGGATTACGCCTTTTTCCACAATCCCAGGCCCGCCAAAAACATTATCGAAACTCTTGTAGTAGTTATGGGCGTGCTCGGCGATATGCTGCCGTTCCTTCTCATTCTGCACAAGGAACATGCCGCGCTGTAGGCTGAGACGTGTGTCTAGCACGCGCCCCGCAGCCGCTTTTCCGCGGGTGAAAGCTGTAACCTGATCGACCAGCTGTTGGTGGCCGCCGGCAAGTGGCGTCGTCTGGACATGATAACCTGCCTTCGCTGCGGCCTCGATGCCCGACGGTACCATTACTGCAACCATGAGCGGGACAGGGTCCTCCGGGCGCGGCATGATGGTGAGAGGCTCGAAAGCATACCGGGGGCTGTTCCACGCCACATCGTCTCGAGTGAGCAGCGCCTCCAGTAATTTCAAGTCCTCCTCGAAATGGGCCTTTGTCTCATCGATGGGAACGCCGACCCGCCCAGTCTCGAAGCCGAAGGCACCCTTGCCGACGCCCAGCATCAACCGTCCCTCGCACAGAGCCTGAGCCTGGATCACCTCGCCAGCGAAAATGCGCATGTCGCGCAACGGCAGTTGACACACGGACGTCATCAACCTGATGCGGCTCGTATGCGCAGCGATCTTCACGGCCATTTGCAGGGGAGAGGGGATAAGGAGGATATTGACCAGGTGGTGTTCCGGAATCGCTACACCACGATAGCCAAGCTTCTCAGAATGCACAGCCTGCTCGACCACGCTTCTGTAAAGCCTCTTGCCCCCGACTGTCGGGTCAAGCATATGGCTGGAGAGGAAGTGAACGAAGTCCATGGGCATCAATGTAGGAGTTAAGAGTTGCGGCTGTGTCTTTGCTGCTGCTTGGTGCGGCAGTGTAAGGACAATCGGCCCCCTCTTCTATTCCTCTATCCCATGTTCGATTTTAGCTCCCGTGAGGCGCCGCTCCCTCTCGCTGGCAGCGACTTCGATATGGCGCCTGACCAACCGCACGATCATGCTGAGAGCCACGCTTCTGTGCTCATGTGCGATCTCCAGCGCGGTTTTCCAAATGGCCGGAAACTCGCTCGCCAGCATATTTGCAAGTTCCTCGTCGCGAGGAGACAAGATATCGCCGCGCGCGACTGCCTTCTCATCCACAACTTTGCCGTCTTCATCCGTGATCACAATTTCAACGCGTCGAGCCCGTAGAAGCTCGGCTCGTTGCAGCACTTCAAAGGGCTCATAAGGACCCAGGATTTTGTCGCCAGAAGCCTGGAGCGTGCGAATAAAATAATAAGGCATGGTACAGGTGTTCTAACAAACTTATCGTCGCTGCCTAGCTCTTTAACTACTGTGAGGTCCGGTTTATTTTACCTTCAAGAAATTCTTGCAACAGACCCGTTTTTAGTTTGCAGGTCGGTTGTCAAGATCCAGTCTCGGGAAATCATGAACTCCATTCCCATTTTCGACGGCCACAACGACGTCCTGCTGCGGCTTTTCGAGAAGCTTACCCCGGCGGTCGAACGGCTTTTTTTGGAGGGCGAGCACGATGGTCAGCTTGATCTGCCGCGCGCCCTCAAAGGCGGATTTGGCGGCGGGATGTTCGCTATTTTTGTCTCATCGGAAGATGGGCCCGACGATCTCGATGCACTGATGCGCGGCGAAAGCTACGGCGTGGCGTTGCCGCGGATGATTACCGCGGAAAAGGCCTTGCCCCCAACCTTGGCCATGACCGCCATTCTGCTCAGAATTGAGCGGCAGTCTGGCGGCAGGTTTAAAATTTGCCGAAATGCCAAGGAGATCCGCGCCTGCCTCGCCTCCGGTGTGCTAGGTGCGGTCATGCATATCGAGGGTGCCGAGCCCATTGATCCCCATTTCGACTCGCTGGACGTTCTTTATGAAGTAGGGCTGCGCTCGCTCGGCCTGGTGTGGAGCAGGCCCAATATTTTCGGCCATGGCGTGCCCTTTCGGTTTCCGAGCACGCCGGATACAGGCCCTGGACTGACCGCTCTCGGCAAAAAACTGGTCGAGCTCTGCAATGAGCGGCGGATTATGGTTGATCTGTCCCATCTGAATGAACAGGGCTTCTGGGACGTGGCGCGCCTGAGCGATGCGCCGCTTATCGCAACGCACTCCAATGCCTATTCCATATGTCCGCACGCGCGCAATCTTAACGATGCCCAGCTTGCTGCAATCCGCGATTCGGGCGGAATGATCGGCATCAATTTCGCTACCTGTTTCCTCAGGCCCGATGGACAGATCGACACCGACACTGGCCTCGACGTGCTGATCCGCCACCTAGACCATCTTATCCAGCAGGTCGGCGTCGATTGCATCGGCTTCGGTTCCGATTTTGATGGTGCCAAGGTACCGGATGCTATTCGCGATGCTTCAGGTCTTGGCAATCTGCGGGAGGCCCTGACCGCGCGGGGTTTCTCGGAGGCTCTGCTGCGCCGGTTCTGTCATGAGAACTGGATAAATGTGCTGGAACGCACCTGGGGCAGCTGAGGTCTCGACGACCACGCCTCCCGCTCACATATATTCATGGCATGGCCAAGCTAAGTGCATCCGCGGTCGCCGAATTGCTCCGGGAGCTGGGCCATCGGTCGATCTTGGCCGGCGGAAACCCCTACCGCGCCCGTGCTTATCTGAAGGCGGCCGAGAGCCTATCGGCCCTGACGGTTCCTCTTAATCAGCTCGTTTCCAAGGGCGAGCTCCGCGAAATTCCCGGCGTCGGTGAGACGATCGCCGATATTATTGAGAAGCTGCATTTCACTGGCACCCACCCAAGTCTTGAGAAATCCCGCCGCGACATCCCGGCAGGCGTGCTCGAGATGCTGGCCATCCCGGGTATTCGTCCCGAGAAGATCCTAAAGCTCTATCGTGAACTTGGCATCGCATCCGTGGACGAGCTTGAAGCTGCCGCAATGGCCGACAGGCTGAGCGGGGTCAAGAGTTTCGGACCTGGGTTCCAGAGGAAGGTGCTGACCGGGCTTGATATCGTCAGGCGCGCCCCCGGCGCTCGCCATATTCATCGGGCTGCCGAACTACTCGAAGCGGCCGAGAGGCATTTGGCCGGATCGGAGTTCAGACCGACCAGCATCACGCCGGCGGGGGACTATCGCAGAGGCTGCGAACTGATCACCGACCTCGCTCTCGTGGCTTGCACGCAAGATGAGGCAGCGCCGAGAAAACTCGAGACTGGCGAACTGACGGTCCATTTCACCGACAAAAAGCGGTACGGGATCGCGCTTCTGCTGGCAACCGGATCCGATGCTCATCTCCGTGATCTTCGAAAGCTTGCCAAGGCCAAGCGCATGGAGTTGACAACCGAGGGATTGATGCGCAAGGGCAAGATCATCGCTGCGGAAACGGAACAGAGCATCTATAGCGCAGTCGGCCTGCCCTTGATTGCGCCTGAATTGCGCGAAGGCCGGGGCGAGATTGCCATGG
>DATFOT010000081.1:0-3168 GCA_035265265.1 Aestuariivirgaceae bacterium
AGCTCGGCGCGGCCGCTTCCTTGCCGGCGAGCCCCGATGCAGCCGTTCTCGAACGTGTCCGCAACCCACACGCCGATACGACATATCTGGTGCGTTTCACCGCACCCGAATTCACCTCTCTCTGTCCCATGACCGGCCAGCCCGATTTCGCCCATCTGGTGATCGACTATGTGCCCGCGCTCTGGCTCGTCGAATCGAAGTCGCTGAAGCTTTATCTCGGCGCTTTTCGCAACCATGGTGCATTCCACGAGGCGTGCACGATAGCCATCGGCAAGCGCCTTGCCGCCGAACTCGAGCCGCAATGGCTGCGGATCGGCGGCTATTGGTACCCGCGCGGCGGAATACCGATCGACGTCTTCTGGCAGACGGGCGCCCCGCCCGAGGGCATGTGGCTTCCCGACCAGGGCGTTGCGCCCTATCGCGGCCGCGGCTGAAGGGTCAGTACGCCAGGCTCAGTCCGAGCTTTTCGTCGCGCCGCCGCAGCCAAGCGATGGCGGGCAGCACCGCCAGCACCATCCAGGATTTACCGACGATCTGTCCGAGAAGAAAATCAAGGCTGCCGAAGGCGAGCTGCAGAAAAATCAGGCTGTCGAGAACGAGCCCGACGACGCTGCTCGCGAATACCGCAAGCACCAGCCTGCGCTGCTGGAGCGGTGTGTCGACGAGCATGTCGGCGATTTCCGAAAGCAGAAACGCCGTCGCCGAAGCCGTGACAAGCTTGGGCGGGGCGAACAGGGCCGACAAGAGCGTGCCCGCGACGATGCCGGCCACTGCCGCCTTCCAGCCCAGCCGCCTCTGCACGAGATCGCGGAAAACCAAGGCGAGCCCGACGGTCAGCACGCCGCTCGGGGCCATCAGTCCCGGCGCCACGGGAATGAGACACGCTCCTGTGTCGCAACTCATGCCCACATGTCCGATCAGCCAGTTGGCGGCGGGAATGCACAGCGCAAACCCCGCGAGAAAAACCAAGCCTTCCCGCCGGCGGAGTTTCTCGGTCGAACCTGCCACTGCTTGCCGCTCCTCCTGTCGATGTGCTTCAGGGGAACGGGCTTTACTGGTTTTCGACCCGTTACACCAGCCCCATGCGGCGCAGTCCGTGGACTTCGATCTTGCCGTGGATTCCGCGGATCTGGCTGAACACGTCATTAAGGAAATAGCGCAGATCCTGGCGCACCGCGCCCGGCAGCGAGGCGTAGCGGTTCATCATGAAGGCGCTGAAGGAAAAGCCGCGCCGCTCCGCCTGATCCACGACCGGGCGGTCGAGCGATTGCATGACGATCTCGCCATCCTCGGCAAGCTCGCCATAGAGATTGGCAACCTGCGAGAAATCGCTGACATGTCCGACCGCGAGATTGCGCACCGGTACGAACCGGTCCATCTGCCCGCTGTTGTAGATCTGCCGCGCTGTTCTCAAGGAAGCGAACGGCCGGTCGATGATGAACATGACGATAAGTGAAAACCCGCAGCGCCGTGATTCGGTGACGAGATCGATCTGGTCGAACAAATGGAATGTTTCCAGCAGCAGCCGGCAGGGCAGGTCGATAACATAGTCCCTCGGCGTCGTGCCGAGAATCGTGTCGATCATCGCCATTCGCCCGTTGATCTTGGTCAAATCGACGAGCCGTGTCCGCTCGGGCAGGAAACTTCGTATTCCGCCTGAGGGATATTCGGCATCGAAAACCATCGGCTCGCGGCCGATGAGCGTCAAATCATCGGCAATGATGCGCGACAGGAGCGTCTTTCCGTTGCGCGCCTGGTCCGAGCAGATGATATGGATTTTCGGCGTCACGGAAGTTCTCCGCGCGCCAATGAGCGGTTTGCAGGAAATGAGCGGGTTGCATGAAATGCAGGGACATGGCCCGATGCCCCCGCATGAAAGGTCAAGTAATCCTTATTCCGCTGCTGCGGCGGCGGGCGTACGGCTTTGCGCGAGCACGCTTTGCAGCAGGCTGAGCCTGTCGAACTCCTGGTCGATTTCGTAACACCACCGCCGTACATAACCGCGCAAAACGAAGGAGAAATTGCTCTGTGAACCGTCCGCCGCCTTGTTGTCGATGAAATCCTTGAAAGTGACGCCCGCCAGATCGACCTGCTCATAGGCCATTTCATTGAGCTTTGGGATGTCGATCTCGTCCTGGTCCTTCACGCGCGCGAAATACCGCTTGTAGGTTTTGGGATCCCACTCGAAGAAACTCGTCTCATTGATGAAATTGCGCGCCACGACGTAATTGATGCCTTGGATATATTTTGCGATTTCGGCGATTTCGTCCATCGACGCGATCGCCGGGCCAATCACGTGAACGAGCCCGAGATCGAAATGTCCCGCCCGCGCCGCTTCCAGCACGCCGATTTTTTCGAACGTGTCGAGCGCCTTGCCGAGATTGCCTGCCTTCAGATCGACGAGCGTCAGCCGCACATTGGCAGTATCGAGCGTATCGAGAATTTTCATCTGATCGCTGACCTGGTTCAGGTCGATCACTTCGGTGATGTTCGGATGAAACCGATGCAATGTTCCGCGAGGGTTTTCCGTGTCGAAGGCGCGGCTCATGATGTTCTTCCGCGCGAGATAATCCAGAACGCATCGCGAAATAGTTGTCTTGCCAACGCCGCCCTTGTCGGCGCCGACCAAAATCAGCGTCGGTTTCATTGAGTGTTCCCCTCGTTTTTTCTTCATGCTTCGGCCAAACTCCTTTTCGAAAGGGGCCGATTTAAGGCAAATATTAACCATTGTGGGTTCACGGGGCATCTGATTCGGGTGCGGTCCCGGCAAATATTCCTCATTTATCAACAGCTATGTGGCAAGGGTAACCGCGCGGAAGATTTTTGCCGGGCGGCGGCAGCAAGCGCTTAGAGTGCCCGGCTCGGAGAGCCGCTATGACGTTGCTGGTAATCGGTCTGATTCTCTTTTTGGGCGTGCATCTGTTCTCCTATTTGAGGAGCGCGCGTGCAGCGCTCACCGCCCGGTTGGGCGAGGGGCCGTACAAGGGCATATACGCGCTCATCTCGGCTGTCGGATTGGGGCTCGTGATATGGGGGTATTCACAGACGCGCGCCGGCCCGGCAGCGGCGGATATCCTCTACTGGCCGCCTTCATGGGCGCGGCACGCCACAATGTTCCTCGTGCTCCTGGCGATGATCTGTTTTGCGGTCTACTTCCATCGCGGCTGG
>DATFOT010000082.1:0-9542 GCA_035265265.1 Aestuariivirgaceae bacterium
TGATGATTTCATCTGTTCGTCCAGCGTCATTGGTAAAGGCCGTGATCGGCAGGCCGACACCGTCGCGCGCCAAGAGCTGCAGCGATCTCAGCTTGTCGCGCGACCGGCCAATGGCAACCGACTCGTTCAGCGGAAACACGCCCATCATCTCGAATTGCCGCAGCACCGCGAGACCATAGAACGTGTGCGATGCCGCAATCCGCGGGATGACGGCATCGAACCCGGTGAGCCGTTCGCCCATATAGCGCAGCTCCGGCCGCCGCGACGTGATGTTCATATAGCAGCGAAGATAGTCGACCGGCACGATCTCATGGCCGCGCGCTGCTCCCGCCTCGATGATGCGGCGGTGGGAATAGAGCTTCGGATTGCGGGTGAGCAGAGCGATTTTCATCGCCGTTCTCCATTGCGCTTCCCATGTAGCGCGCTCGACAGCACGAAGGAGCGGCCGGGATGGACGACGAACCGGCCCCTGATGGTATTGCGGCCAAGCAGCATCGGCACGCCCATGTCGGTACGGTTGGTGAGCGTGATCTGCGCCTGCCAGCTTACCTCGCCGAGCTGCAGTTCCGTTTCCACCACCTGGCGCAGCTCGCTGCCGCCGCCGGTGTTTTTGACGCGCCGTTCATCGCTCAGCATGAGATCGCAGGATTTCACCTTCCTGCTGGAGGAATCGAGCGGAACATCGAAGCGAATCCGTGAATGCCCGTCCTTCTGGTAAATGACTATGTTTTCGGCATGCAGCGCGGCGGAGCGCGCCCCGGTGTCGAGCTTGGCGATAAGGGGTCCGATGCCGAGCGCCGGCAGCGCGATATACTCGCGCCATCCTGCCAGCATGCGGCTGGGTGCCGGGCTCCGCGCAAGCCTTTTACGGCTTCGTTTTTTCGCAATCATGAGGGCGGCCGGATCGCTGGTGAAAGGCAATTACTAGCTGCTTCGCTGAGAACCTTCATCAACTATCGAGAAGCACGGTTTCTGAAATCTCGATGCCGAAGCCCGACAGGCCGACGAAATGGCGGCTGCGGCTGGCGAGCAGGCGGATCGAGCGGATGTTGAGATCGCGCAGGATTTGCGCCCCGACACCGACATCCCGCCAAGCCTTCTCTCGGGCAGCCGACCGTCCGGGCTTTTCGCGCACCGGTTCCTGGAAGCGCGCCGCCGGAACGCCCGCGGTTCCTTCCCGGAGATAGACGAGGAGCCCGCGCTGCTGCGCCTTGAACTCGGCATAGACGGCGTTGAGCATTTCGCGCCCGCCGAAAACATCCTCGACCAGATTCTCCCTGTGCAGCCTGACCGGCACGTCACGCCCGCTGCTGATGTCGCCATAAATCAGCGCAAGATGCTGCACGCTGTCATAGGGTGTGGCATAGGCGATGCCGCGCGCCTTGCCGATCGGCGTATCAACGTCGAACACGGCCTGCTGCTCCACCAGCCGCTCGCGCGACTGGCGGTAGCCGATGAGGTCCGCAACGGAGATGATCTTGAACCCGTGCTTGCGGGCGAAGGCCAATACCTCAGCGCCTCGCATCACCGCACCCTTGTCGTTCATTAATTCCGCGATGACCCCGACCGGGGGCTCTCCCGCCAGGCGCGCCAGGTCGACGGCGGCCTCCGTGTGTCCGGAGCGCATCAGCACGCCGCCGCTTTTCGCCACGAGCGGAAACACATGGCCCGGCCTCACGAAATCATCGGCCTGATAGTTTCCGTTTGCCAGCGCGCGTACCGTATTGCACCGCTCCTCGGCAGATATGCCGGTCGTCAGCCCGAGCTTGTGGTCGACCGATACGGTGAACGCCGTTCCCATCGGCGCGTCATTGACCGCGACCATCGGATCGAGCTTGAGCCGGCGTGCTTCCTCCGCTGTCAGCGGCGCGCAAACGATGCCGCTGGTGTTGCGGATCATGAATGCCATCTGTTCGGCCGTGATCCTGCTGGCCGCCGCGATGAGATCGCCCTCGTTTTCCCGGTCGTCGTCATCGATGACGACGACCATCTGCCCCTTGGCCACTGCGGCGATGGCATCCTCGACGCTGTCGAGGCCGTGATGCGCCAGCTTCATGCGGGCTCTATTAGCAGTGCCGATACCCACCGGCAAGCGGCGCCGGGCAGCCTCCAAACAGCGGCGCCGGAAGGCGTGGAGACCTACCGCGCCCCGGCAAACATCTCCTCGACATGCTCCCAATCCACGAGATTGTCGACAAAGGCCTCGAGATACTTCTGCCGCCCATTGCGATAATCGATGTAATAGGAATGCTCCCAGACATCGCAGCCGAGGACCGGATTGGAGCCCTGCATCAGCGGGTTTTCCCCATTGGGTGTCTTGGCGATGCTGAGCTTGCCGTCCTTGGCCGTGATCCAGCACCAGCCCGAGCCGAACTGCGTCATGCCGGCTTGCACGAAATCATTGCGCATCTTGTCATAGCCGCCGAGATCGCTGTCGACCGCGCGCTGCAGCGACCCGGGCAGCTTCTTCCCGCCGCCGCCCTTCTTCATCCACTTCCAGAAATGGACGTGATTGTAATGCTGGCCGACATTGTTGATCAGCCCCTGGTTCTTCTTCTCCCAGGCCGCCTTGCAGATGTCTTCCACGCTTTTATCTTCCAGGCCCGAACCTTTGAGCAGATTATTGCCGTTCGTGACATAGGCCTGATGATGCTTGTCGTGGTGGAACTCGAGTGTCTCGCGCGACATATGCGGCTCGAGCGCATCATATGGATAGGACAGCGCTGGAAGTTCTAAGGCCATTGTCTTTCCTCCGTGACTGGAAACGAACGATCTCGTCTATCTAATACCCGCATCTGTCCTTAGCAAGGAACCGATCTCACCCGATCTGCTTTTCCATGAACACGCTGTTGGCATCATTCGCCGGATAGTCGCCGAATGCACCGCAGGGCGCGAAGCCTGCCGCGGCGAAGAGGCCGAGTGCCTCCGGCTGGTGGATTCCGGTTTCAAGCCGCAGCAGCGGCAGAGCGAGAATGCGCGCTTCCTCCTCCAGCCTGCGCATGATCAAATGGCCGATCTTGTGCCCCCGCGCTTCCGGCCTGACATAGACGCGCTTCACCTCGCCATATTGCCTGTGCAGCCAAAGCGCGCCGCAGCCCAGCGCCTCGCCCTTCAGCCGGACGACGAAGAACCGGGTGTCTTCCCCCGCCAGCGTTTCGATATCGAGAAGGTGATTGCTCTCGGCCGGATAGAGCGCCCCGAACATCGCATCGAGTTCGCGGATGAGCCGCTGAACCTCCGGCTGGCGCGGATCCTCTCGCGTGATGACAACCGCCTCCATGGGCTAAAGGAACGCCTGTATGCCGGTTTGCGCCCGCCCCAGGATCAGCGCATGCACGTCATGTGTGCCTTCATAGGTGTTTACTGTTTCGAGATTGAGCATATGCCGGATGACGTGGAAATCATCGGTGATCCCGTTTCCGCCGTGCATGTCTCGGGCTATGCGGGCGATATCCAAGGCCTTGCCGCAATTGTTGCGCTTCATGAGCGAGATTGCCGGGGGTGCCGCACGCCCTGCCTCCAGCGCGCGGCCGAGCGCCAGCGCGCCATGCACTCCAAGCGCGATTTCCGTCTGCATGTCGGCGAGCTTGCGCTGGATGAGCTGGTTGGCAGCCAAGGGCCGGCCGAACTGCTTTCGGTCGAGCACATATTGGCGCGCGCGGTGCCAGCAATCCTCAGCCGCCCCCATGGTGCCCCAGGCGATGCCGTAGCGCGCCTTGTTGAGGCAGCCGAAAGGCCCACCGAGGCCCTTTGCGCCCGGCAGCAGAGAGTCTTGGGGAACCTCGACATTGTCGAGCACGATCTCCCCGGTCACCGATGCTCTCAGCGAGAATTTGCCTTCGATCACGGGCGTGCTGACGCCTTTGAAACCGCGCTCCACGATGAAGCCGCGGATGTCGTCGTCCTCCGTCTTGGCCCACACGATCGCTATGTCGGCAATGGGAGAATTGGTGATCCACGTCTTGGTGCCGTTGAGCACGAAGCCGTCCTTGTTTTTGCGCGCCTTCGTCCGCATTCCGCCTGGATCCGAGCCGGCTTCGGGCTCGGTGAGCCCGAAACACCCGACAATTTCGCCGCGGGCGAGCTTCGGCAGGTATTTCTTCTTCTGCTGCTCGTTGCCATAGGCCTCTATCGGATGCATCACCAGTGAGTTCTGCACGCTCATCGCCGAGCGATAGCCGGAATCGACCCGCTCTATTTCCCGCGCCGCCAGGCCATAAGCCACGTGCCCGAGGCCGGCTCCGCCGAACGCTTCGGCCGTCATCACGCCGAGCAGCCCCTGGCTTCCGAGCTCACTCATGATCTGGCGATCGAAGTTCTCTTCGCGGAAGGCTTTCTGGACGCGCGGCATCAGCCGGTCCTGTGCGAAGGCATGAACGCTGTCGCGGATCATGCGCTCCTCTTCGCTCAAATGGTTTTCGAGATCGAGGGGGTCCTGCCAGTTGAATTCCGCCGCTTGCGGCCGCGCCGGTCCGGCCTTGAGGCTTGCTTGCGCCATCACGTCCTGCCTAGTCTGGTTGCGTCATGCGCGGGCGCTTTACCCGCACATCTATCACACGCAGGCAGATGGCCCTGTCAAGCACGGGCATCACGCATCTTTAAGTCAGCCCGGCCACCTTCATTCCAAACGCATAGACGAATGCGATTTCCTTCAGCCGGTCGAAACGCCCGGGCGCGCCGGCGTGACCGGCGCTCATTTGCGTTTTCAACAGCAGGAAATTGCCGTCTGTCTTCATTTCCCTCATGCGGGCAACCCATTTGGCGGGTTCCCAATAGGTGACCCTTGGATCGGTGAGCCCCGCCACCGCCAGAATATGCGGATAATCCTTCATCTCCACATTGTCGTAAGGCGAATAGGAACTGAGGAACTCATAGGCCTCCTTGCTCTCGATCGGATTGCCCCATTCCTGCCATTCCGGCGGCGTTAGCGGCAGCGTGTCGTCGAGCATCGTCGTCAGCACGTCGACGAAAGGCACTTCCGCGATGACCGCCTTGAACAGCTCCGGCGCCATATTGGCGATGGCACCCATGAGCATGCCGCCGGCGCTTGCGCCATGCGCGATGATGCGGTGGTGCGAGGTGAATTTTTCTTTCGCCAGATAATTCGCCGCCGAGATGAAATCCATGAACGTGTTGGTCTTCTTCTCGCGCTTGCCTTCCACATACCACCGATAGCCCTTGTCCTTTCCTCCGCGCACATGTGCGATGGCGCACACGAACCCGCGCTCCGCGAGCGACAACAGATGCGAATTGAAGCTTGCCGACACGGTGATGCCGTACGAGCCGTAGCCGTAAAGCCAGCACGGCGCCGTGCCGTCGAGCTTCGTGTCCTTCCGGTAGAGAAGCGACACCGGCACCTTCTCGCCGTCGTGCGCTGGTGCGAATATCCGCCGGGTCGTGTACAGCGATGGATCGTGCCCGGAGGGTATTTCCTGGTTCTTGCGCAAAATCCTCTCGCGGCTGCGCATGTTGTAATCGAACACCTGCACCGGTGTCGTCATCGACGAATAGCTGAACCGCATGAACTCGGTGTCGTACTCGAGCGACCCGCTCATTCCGAGCGAATAGGCCTCTTCGTCGAACGCGATCGAATGCTCCTCGCCGGAGCGCAGGTCGCGCACGACGATGCGCGGCAGCCCGTCCTCGCGCTCGAGCCTGACCAGATGGTCCCTATAGGCCTCGATGTTCAAGATGAGCCGGCCTTTGACATGCCCGACGAGGTCCCGCCAATTCTCCGGCCCCGGAGCATTGGCGGGACAAAGCGCGATTTTGAAATCCTCCGCGCCGTCATGGTTCGTCAGGATGACGAATTGATCGTCCCAATGATCGATGTCGTATTCGATGCCGGGCTGGCGCGCCGCGATCAGGCGCGGCTCGGCATAAGGGTCTGCCGCCGGCAGCACCCGGAGCTCCGATGTTTCGTGATCATGCGAGCTGATCACCACGAAGCCGTCCGACTGGGTCTTGCTGACGCCGACGAAGAAGCCGGGGTCGGGCTCTTGATAAATCAGGCGATCTTCGATCCGCGCCGTGCCGATGACGTGATGCCAAACCCGGCACGGACGATGATTGTCGTCATTCTCGACATAGAAGAACGACGAGCTGTCGGCCGCCCAGGCGATGTGACCCGTCGACCGGTCGATCCGGTCGCCGAGATCCGTGCCCGTGTCGACATCTCGGATGCGCAGCTGATAGAACTCCGAGCCCTGCTCGTCATGCGACCAGGCGACCAGTTTGTGGTCGGGACTGTGCGACATCGATCCGAGCTTGAAAAAGCTCATGCCGTCGGCTTCGGCATTGCCGTCGACCAGCACGGCTTCCTCGCTGGTGAGGTCGCGCGACTTGCGGCAGTACCGCGGATGCTGTCCCCCTGCGACGTAACCTACATAATAAGCAAATGCGCTGTCGGTCAGCGGCACCGTCGAATCGTCTTCCTTGATCCGGCCTTTCAGCTCGGCGAACAGGCGGTCCTGCAGCTCGAGCGTATCGCCCATCACCGCATCGCTATGGGCGTTCTCCGCCTCAAGATAATCCCTTATGTCGGGAGGCAGCGCCTCGGGGTCGCGCATCACCTGCTGCCAATTTTCGGCCCTGAGCCAAGCATAGGCATCGTTGCGCACGATACCATGCCACTGGGTCAGATGCTGCCTGCGTTCGGCGCGCGGCGGAATGAGTGCAGGCTTTGTGTCCAAGGGCTACTCCTTGCTCGAATCAAATTTGAGAGCGGTGCCGTTCATGCAATAGCGCAGCCCGGTCGGATCGGGTCCGTCGGGAAACACATGACCGAGATGCGCATCGCAGGCTGCGCACCGAACTTCCGTCCGTCGCATGAAGAGCAAGCGGTCATCTTTTTCGCTCACCGCATCCTTGGACATGGGAGAATGAAAGCTCGGCCAGCCGGTGCCGGAATCGAATTTGGCATCTGATGAAAAAAGCGGAGAGCCGCACGCCACGCACTGATAGATGCCTTGCGCCTTCTGTGCATTGTAAGGATGGCTGAAGGGGCGCTCGGTGCCGTGCTTGCGCGTGATGTAATAGGCTTCTGGGCTGAGCTGTTCCTTCCATTCGGCTTCGGTTTTGTTGATCTTTGCCATGGGCTTACGAATCCAACTTAGATGACTGTCACTAATCCACTTTGACCGCCTTGGGCCGAGGTAACCGGGTCGCCGAAGCCGGTTCGAAGGCTATCAGGAATGCCTGGGCTGGAGATAGCCCCGGAAACGGTAAAATCATAGGGAGCGGAGCGGCTACCCACCTAAAACATTTTGTTACGCTCGCGGCGTAAGGCCCCCAATATTAAAGGAATCTACACGTTGAGCCTGTATTTGGAGTGATGTCAGTGGGCGTGGAGTAGGCAGTCCAATGAGTCAGTTTGCCGCGCGGGATCAGGCTAATACCCTGGCCGCTCCTCCACACGCTGAAGCAGAGCAATCCTCCGCTCCCTTTGTGGTGCTGCCCGGATCGAACCCGCAGAAGCCGAAGATGTCAGCGGCGAATTTTCGGCTGCTGACACAGAGGCTTGGCGGTAAGCACCGCCCGGCGCGCCCTAGCGGCGCCACAAGATCCCAGCCACATGCCCTTACGTCAGGGCCGAAACACCTTTCCCTGCTGGCGGAACCTCCGATTGCGCAGCCCGAGACGCCAGAAGCTATTGCGATCATAGCTGCCGATATCGACCCCGCGCCCCCGGAACCGGCATCAGCTCCGCCGGACGCTCCCATTGAGCCCTCCACGCCTCCGCCTTTCGACCTGATGAGCCTGAAAGAGGAGTCTCATGCTCACCTCGCTCTCATCCTTTCCCCTCTCGACCGCGACCCTGCCGTCATCGGGCTCGTGGCGGTGGCTGAGATTTCACCCCTTTACGCCGCGGCTTCGGCGCCGCCCGAGCCCACCACGGTGGAGCCGGAGGCGTTCGAGTTCCCGGAGCAAACGCACGAGCCGGACGAAACGCCGGTCCAGGATCTGGCGAGCCTGATCGGCAATGCATCGCTCCGTGAGATGGAGCCTGTCGAAGAGGAGTCCGGCCTTACCGCGCCTGCCGTCAAGAATGTCCGGCTGATCCTCGAACCCGCCGTCCCTGCACGCGATGAATTCGCAACAGCCGACCTCGGCGAAGCCTTTGCTGTGCCGAAGTCGGCCGCTCCAGCGCCCCCGCAGCCGCAGCCGCATGCCGAAGCCGCTCCTGCCCCCGATGATCGCCCCACCGGCTATCGCTTCTGGGAAAATGGCAACGGCGCGGCTCAAAACATGCGCAGGAGGGCTTCCGATGCGGTTGTCGAACCGCGAGCACCCGAGGTGCAGGTTTCGGAGGTTCGCCGTCGCGTCCTTTCCCGTCCCATCGAGGAGCCGAGCGAGGAAGCGGGCGAAGTTGCACGCACGCTCATCGAGATCATGTCTCTTCCCACGAAGGACACCCAGCCGCAGGAGCGCGCGCTTGCTGCTGATACGCTGCTCCATCTCATACCCCGTATACCCGCCAGGAGTCTCGTGGCCATCGCCGAGCGCCTCACCATCATGGAAGCGCCGCCCCCGCTCGTTCTCGCTCAGCTCATTCACGATCGGCGGATCGAAATAGCAGGGCCGCTGCTCGAAAGATGTTCCGCAATCGCCGACCAGGATCTGGTCGAAGTCATCACGGACGGCAATGAGCAGAGCATTCGGATGATCGCTCGCCGCCGCCGTCTCTCTCCCATTCTGTGCGATGCGCTGATTGGCACGGGCGATTCCTCCGCCTTATTGACCCTGGTGCGAAATCCCGGAGCTTTGTTGACGCATGAGTCCTTTCACCGCTTCAATGAACTTGCCAGGGAACATCCCTCGCTTCAGGCACCGCTTGCCACCCGTGCCGATCTTCCGGCACCCGTGGCGTTCGAGTTGTTTTGGGTTCTGCCGGCGGAGCTGCGCCGCTATGTGATCTCTCGTTTTCTCACCGACTCCTCGACGCTTGGCAAAATTCTCAAGCTGACAATGCGCATTGACGGCGAGACGGAAAGCCCTGTTGGCGCTCGCTTTTCTACGCCTGAGGAAACTGATCGTCTGGTCGCAGCCATGGCGACAGGCAATATGCCGGAAGCCGAGCGCACCTTGGCCGAGGCACTCGGCCTCAATTTGCAGACCGCCTCGAAGATTGTCGCCGATGCCCATGGCGAGCCGCTGTGCGTTGCTTTGAAGGCCCTTGGCATCACCCGGGCACGCTTTGAGGAAATCGTGGCTGCAGCAAAAACCGGCGCAATGCGCGCGAGCCATAGACTTGCGGAATTGCAGGGGTTTTTCGAATCTCTCTCCTTCAACAAGGCGCGCGTCTTGCTCACCTACTGGGATTGGGGCGTGCTCGGCACCGGCCCCTATGCCGACATATCCGTTTGATTTGCCGAACGCGTCCCGCAATCTCCCAGAGTAAAGCACTCGCCCAATAATCATTCTGCGCCGTGCATTTAAAGTATCTGAGGTTGCATGCAGATGAGAACGCAGGTTTACGCAGAATAATTCCCGCTCTACTTGCAGAAACCGTCGAAAGAAATTGATTTCGAACGCCCATGCCG
>DATFOT010000083.1:0-9875 GCA_035265265.1 Aestuariivirgaceae bacterium
TCGCCACTTGTCTAGAGGTCTCACCCCCCTTGACGGTTGAGAAACACAGAAAAATGCCCAAATTGGTCCAATCTCTGCTTCGAATCCGTCATACGAGGCCCGAATGATCCGTGCAACTCTGGAAATCTACGAGCTCGCAGGCAGGGGCGAGGGCGTCGCCAACGGTCCTCAGGGTCTCGTATTCGTGCCGCTTGCACTCCCCGGAGAGCGCATTGAAGCCGACGTGGAGGGAGACCGTGGCGTTCTTATTTCATTGCAGCAGGCATCGCCGCATCGACGCAGCCCGCCCTGCCCTTATTTCGGTGATTGCGGCGGCTGCAGCCTTCAACATCTTGACACGGCAGTCTACGCGCAGTGGAAGCGATCTTTTATTGTCAGTCTACTGACGAAACAGGGGCTTGCTCCCCTGATCCATTCTCTCTGTGAGGCCCAGGATGCAGGCCGCAGACGCGTGGTGTTGCACGTCCGGCGCTCCTCGACGGGCGCTGCTCTCATAGGCTTTATGGCGGCCAATACCCACCGCCTTATCTCTATCGACCATTGCCTGGTCCTCGCAGCAGAGTTGCAAGGTGCAATATTGGCCGCGACGGACTTGGGTGAGCTTCTCATTGCCCGCACGCCATCTTTCGACCTGCAATTTACGGCTGTAGCGAACGGGATTGACTGTGACATCCGCGGGATTGCCGGCAACATCGATAAGCGCATTTCGCAGATAGCCGAAATTGCGCGTCGGCGTGGAATTTGCCGGATTTCGGTCGGCGGCTCCCCGCTCCTGACACTCGCTGTGCCGTTCGTGGAATTCGACGGCGTCCATGTGGTCCCTCCGCCCTCGGCATTCCTCCAGGCCACCGCCGCCGGTGAGCAGGCATTGACGGATTTTGTGCTAACTAGAGTTGGCGCCAGCCGCCGGGCCGTCGATCTGTTTTGTGGAATTGGTACGTTCACCTTTCCGCTTGCTCGCCGTTTGTCCGTTCTCGCCGTCGATTCTGACGCTCGTGCCCTGGAGGCGCTGACTCTCGCCCATCGAAATGCCACGGGTCTTAAACCTATAGAAGCACAAAGGCGAAACCTGTTTCGCGAGCCCCTCACCGCAAACGAACTCGACACCATCGATCTCGTTCTGTTCGATCCGCCTCGCCAAGGGGCTGAAGCTCAGGCTAGGGAAATCGCGGCTTCTCGTTGCAGGCGCGTCATCGCGGTATCCTGCGATCCTGTCACGTTCGCCCGTGATGCCTCCATCCTGGTCGCTGGCGGATACACCCTGGTGGAAGTCTTGCCTGTTGACCAGTTTCAATGGTCGGCTCACCTCGAAATCGCTGCGCTCTTTACCCGAAGCTCCAAGCTGCGCCGATCCGCCTAGAACATGGAACAAACCGAAGTGACGAAATCCAAGGATAATTTTCTGCAGATGACTTCACCATCATTTCGCTTGCCGGCTCTCGACCAGGAGTTTCTCCTCGGCGACTCGATGCGTGGCGTACGATTCATGCTGGAATATGCCAAGGCCGAGGAAATTTTGCGCCACTGGGGCATATGCTCGACCATCGTTGTTTTTGGCAGTGCCCGCATGGGCGAAGGATCCCATTGGTACGACGCCGCTCGCAGTTTCGCCGCTCTTGCGTCCGAGAAGGGTGGTGCCAAGGAGCTTCGCGACGGCTTTCGCCACAACGTCATCGCCACTGGTGGTGGGCCCGGCATCATGGAAGCGGCGAACCGGGGTGCCTCGGAAGCCAACGCGCCTTCTATCGGCTTCAACATCACTATTCCGGTGGAACAACAGCCCAACCCTTTCTCCACACCCGCCCTGACCTTCCAGTTCCACTATTTTGCGATGCGCAAGATGCACCTCGCTATGCGCGCAGCCGCCCTCATCGTCTTTCCCGGCGGTTTCGGCACCTTTGACGAACTATTCGAAATTCTCACCCTCCGGCAGACGAGCAAGGCGCCAAATATTCCGATTGCCTTGGTGGACAAGGATTACTGGACAAGTGTGGTGAACTTTCAAAAGCTGGTGGAGCACGGCATGATCTCTGAGCGGGATCTGAGCCTTTTCAGCTACGTTGAAACCCCTGATGAGATCTGGAACACGATCAGTGCATCCGGGCTGAAGGTTCACGTTAAATGGCGCCGGAACGGCGCGGTTCAGCTTTGATGAAGCCTGCACAGCCTCGAGTTGACAACTATTGGCCATTGTCGTGAAGTTCGGCTTAACGGGCGTCCGGAGGCCTTTTGGATAGTAAGCCGGGGTTTCGCGCCTGGCTAGGTTAGCTCTAGGGAGAATACACACATGCTTATCCGGCTCCTTTCAACGGCGGCGGCCTTTGCCGTGCTCGCCGCAACCGCAATTGCCGCTGAAATCAAGCCAGCCATTGTCTACGATCTTGGTGGCAAATTCGATAAGTCCTTCAATGAAGGTGTTTACAACGGTGCCGAGCAATACAAGAAGGACACCGGCATCGAATATCGCGATTTCGAAATCCAAAACGATAGTCAGCGCGAACAGGCATTACGCAATTTTGCCAAGCGTGGCCACAGCCCGATTGTGGCTGTTGGTTTTTCTCAGGCCCAGGCCGTGGAAAAAGTTGCAGAAGAATTTCCCGACATAAAGTTCGCCATTATCGACATGGTGGTCGACAAGCCCAATGTTGCATCGATCGTTTTTAAGGAGCACGAAGGCAGCTATCTGGTGGGCATTCTTGCTGCCATGGCATCCAAAAGCGGTAAGGTCGGCTTTGTCGGCGGCATGGATATTCCCCTTATTCGCAAATTTGCCTGTGGCTATCTGGGTGGTGTGAAGGCCGCCAAACCCGATGCCGAAGTTTTCCAGAACATGACGGGTACGACTGGCGCTGCCTGGAACGATCCGGTGAAGGGCGGGGAGCTCGCCAAATCACAGTTCGAGCGGGGCGCCGATGTCGTCTATCATGCAGCGGGCGGTACTGGTCTTGGCGTATTGCAAGCTGCGGCCGATGCCGGCAAGCTTGGTATCGGCGTTGACTCCAATCAGAATCATATCCACCCCGGCCATGTTCTTACCTCCATGCTGAAGCGCGTGGATGTCGCGACATACAAAACCTTCGAAGCCGCGAAAAATGACAGTTTCAAGCCTGGTGTGCAGGTGCTCGGTCTTACCGAAGGCGGTGTAGGGTGGGCTCTTGATGAGAACAACACACCTCTCATAACGGAAGAGATGAGGGCCGCAATTAGCAAAGCAGAAGAGGATATCAAGTCGGGAGCCATCAAGGTTCACGACTACATGGCCGATTCGACCTGTCCCTATTGACGGATCATGGGCCGCCGCATGGCATCGCCTGAGCGGCGCAGAATTCCGTCCGATTCTCCCACCGCAATTGAACTGCGGAACATCGTCAAGCATTTCGGCTCCGTTCATGCCAACCGCGGAGTGTCGCTGCAAATCAAGCGGGGAACTATCCACGGCATAATCGGTGAGAACGGAGCCGGGAAATCGACCCTGATGTCCATTCTCTACGGTTTCTATCGGGCCGATGCCGGCGAGATCCTCATCAATGGCTCGGCAGTGGTGATCAGGTCTCCTGCAGAGGCCATTGCGCTCGGGATCGGGATGGTACACCAGCATTTCATGTTGGTTGAGAACTTCACTGTTCTCGAGAACATCGTTCTCGGCGCCGAAGGAGGTCACATATTGAACCGCGGCCTCGCCGAAGCACGCAACGCAGTGAACATGCTAAAGCGCGACTATGGTCTGGATGTGCCTGCCGGAACCCTGATTTCGGATCTGCCGGTTGGCCTTCAGCAGCGAGTGGAAATTCTGAAGGCCCTATACCGTCGGGCGGAAATCCTCATTCTTGACGAACCGACCGGTGTGCTGACTCCCAAGGAAGCCGATCACCTATTTGCGGTTTTGCGCAAACTGCGCGATGAGGGCAAGACGCTCATCCTGATTACCCACAAGCTCCGCGAAGTCATGGCGGTGACCGATTCCGTATCTGTGATGCGCAAGGGCGAGCTTGTCGCCACTCTGGATACTGGATCAACCACGCCGGCCGAGCTTGCAGCTTTGATGGTTGGGCGAAGTGTCAGTCTCACTGCAACGAAATCTCACCGCAAGACCGGCCGCTGCATTCTTGAGCTGCGCGAGGTCTGCTACACGGATGCAACGGGCGTGGAAAGGTTGAAGAACATCAGTTTCGCCCTGCACGAGGGCGAGATCCTGGGCATAGCCGGAGTGGCCGGCAATGGGCAAAGTGAGCTTCTGGAGGTCGTTTCCGGGATGTTGCGGCCAACTGCAGGAGATATTCTATTGCATGGCAAATCATGCCTCGGCATGAGCGCAAAGTCCCTGCGAAAACGAGGCGTGGCGCACGTTCCTGAGGACCGTCAGCACATGGGCCTGGTGATGTCCTTCGAGGCCTGCGAGAACGTCATCCTCGGTTATCACGATAACGCGATATATGGCTCCTTCGGCCTGCTCAACCGCCAAATGGTCATCGACGATGCAAGAAGGAAGATGCATGCCTATGACGTTCGTCCGCCCCTGCCGCTGTTGTATGCTTCCCTGTTTTCCGGCGGCAACCAGCAGAAGCTCGTCCTCGCGCGAGAGATCGACCGGCATCCTGACATATTGATCGTTGGTCAGCCGACCCGCGGGGTTGATATCGGCGCGATCGAATTTATCCATCAACGGTTGATCGAACTTCGGGATCGCGGCAAAGCCATTCTTCTTGTCTCGGTAGAGCTCGACGAGATTAGATCGCTATCCGATCGAATCCTCACCATGTGCAATGGTTTGGTTGTGGGCGAGTGCACTCCCGCTGCCGCTGAAAGTGCGATCAGCCTGATGATGGCTGGGATCTCACCGGATAAAGCCGCATGAACCGCTATGCCGACCTCCCCTGGTGGGCCGATTACCTGCTGATTCCATTGCTCAATCTTGCCGCCGCAATTGCCCTATCTGCTATTCTTCTGATCGCAATTGGCGAAGATCCGCTGCAAGCGGTCCAGATTATCGCTGAAGGCGCATTTGGTCAGGCCGAAGGTCTGGGTTACACGCTATTTTACGCGACGAATTTCATCTTCACCGGACTGGCTTTCGCGGTCGCTTACCACGCCGGACTCTTCAATATTGGCGCCGAAGGTCAAGCTTATGTAGCCGGGCTTGGCGTGGCTTTCGTCTGCCTTTATCTCGATTTCCTCCCGCGGCCGCTGATTATTATTCTGGCCGCAATAGCTGCTGGAACGTGCGGTGCGGCCTGGGCCTTTATCCCCGGCTATCTGCAGGCGAAACGTGGCAGCCACATCGTCATCACGACCATCATGTTCAATTTCATCGCCGCAGCTTTGATCGTTTACCTGCTCGTCAATCACCTCTCGCCGGCTGGATCGATGCAGCCGGAAACTCGCACTTTCTCCCCCACTGCCCGACTTCCTCTTCTCCACGACATTTTCGAATTGTTCGGCCTCTCGATCTCGCACTCGCCTCTTAATGCATCATTTTTCTGGGCCCTGATCTGCTGCGTCCTTTTCTATATACTGATCTGGCGTACTAAGCTGGGCTACGAGCTACGTACGCTGGGAGCAAATCCGCTGGCAGCCGTCTATGGCGCCATGTCTCCACCTCGCCTCATCATCATTGCGATGATGCTGTCGGGGGCTCTCGCCGGCTTCATGGCGCTCAACGAGATCATGGGGTCGCAGCATAGGATGATCCTCGACTACACCTCTGGATATGGTTTCGTCGGTATTGCCGTGGCATTGATGGGCCGCGCCCATCCGGTCGGCATACTCTTGGCAGCAGTGCTCTTCGGCGCTCTCTATCAGGGCGGAGCCGAGCTCGCGTTCGAGCGCCCCGCTATAACCCGGGACATGATCGTTCTGCTTCAGGGATTGGTGATCATGATGGCTGGCGGCCTCGAGCACTTGTTCAGGCCCAATGTCGAAAAGCTCTTTGCTATGCGAAGACCTTCGATTGCGGGAGCACGTTGACGCGATGGAGATGTTCCACGCCCTGGTGCCGGTGGTCGACTCTGCCGTTCGGTTGGCCGTGCCTCTGTTGTTCGCTTGTCTCGCCGGCCTCTACGCCGAGCGCGCCGGTGTTTTCGATATCGGCCTTGAAGGCAAAATGCTGATCGCAGCCTTTGCCGCCGGCGCAGTGGCGGCGGTCAGCGGCTCGCCGTGGCTGGGGCTTCTTGCGGCGGTGCTGGCCTCCTCAAGTTTTGCTCTCCTTCATGGCTTTGCCACCATCACTCATCGTGGCAACCAGATCGTTTCGGGAGTAGCTATAAACATCATCGCCGCAGGCCTGACGGCTCAGCTGGGGGTGACGTGGTTCCAGCGGGGCGGGCAAACCCCGCAGCTTTCAGCCCAGTCGCGATTTCTCGAAATCGAGCTCCCTGGCGCAGCGTTCCTGCGCGATGTTCCGGTGCTCGGGGGCATTTATTCGAGTATTTTGTCCGGTCACAGTCTTCTGGTTTACATAGCTTTTCTTATGGTGCCGCTTACCTGGTGGGTCATCTATCGCACGAGATTCGGATTGCGGCTGCGCGCTGTGGGAGAAAATCCCGCTGCTGCCGACACCGCCGGCATATCGGTCGCATACCAGCGCTATATGGCCGTGCTGTGTGGCGGCGTTCTTTGCGGATTTGCCGGCAGCTATCTGTCCATCGCGCAGAGCTCGAGTTTCATTCGCGATATGACAGCGGGTAAGGGCTTTATTGCGTTGGCTGCTCTGGTCTTTGCCAAATGGCGTCCGGTTCCGGCAATGGCTGCATGCTTGCTGTTCGGTTTGCTGGACGCCATTAACATCAGGCTCCAAGGAACGCCCATACGGGGTATCGGAATTCTTCCTGTACAATTGATGCAGGCCGTGCCCTATGTGCTGACCGTTGCCCTGCTCGCCGGTTTCATCGGCCGTGCCGTGCCACCGAAGGCCGGCGGTATCCCTTATGTCAAGGAGCACTGATGGTGCCCCGCGATTTGATTGACGCCGCTCTGCTGGCGCAAAAACAGGCTTACGCACCTTATTCGCAATTCGCGGTCGGCGCTGCCCTGCGCGACGAGCGCAATCGCATCTATGCCGGCTGCAATGTGGAGAACGCCGCCTTCCCGGAAGGCATGTGCGCTGAGGCAGCTGCGCTTGCTGCAATGATTGTGGCTGGCGGGCGCCGATGTATCGAGGTCGTGGTGGTCGCAGCGGGTGACAGGCTCATTACACCCTGCGGCGGCTGCCGTCAGAAACTCCGGGAGTTTGGCGCCGACGATATGACCATTCTCCTTTGCGACGAAGCGGGCGAACTGCGCCGCACTTTTCGCTTAGGCGAGCTTTTGCCCTCATCCTTCGGTCCTGAGCATCTGTCCTGAGCGGGATATACCTGGTGAGAGAAGCGGCTTCCTTCCTAAAGCGGAAAATAGGCAAGAACCGCCCGCAAATTGCCATTGTGCTTGGCTCCAGCCTTGGTCCGGTAGCCGAAATTTTGCAAGACGCTTTATCGATCCCCTTCGCAAAAATTCCCGGCTTCCCCAGTCCCACGGTTTCGGGACACGAAGGTGTACTGATGACAGGCAAGGTGGGGCATAATGCCGTTTTCATGGTCAGTGGCCGCATCCACTCCTATGAGAGGGGCGATCCGGCGGCCATGCGCCCCATCATTGAGACACTGGCCTTGCTCGGCGTCACGACCTTGATATTGCTGAATGCTTCAGGTTCGCTTCTGCCCGACGTCGGCCCGGGTCGACTCATGTTGATCACCGACCATATCAATTTTGCCGGCCTCAATCCGCTTGTGGGCGAGATGGGCGATGAGCGATTCATTTCACTTACCCAAGCCTATGATCGATCCCTCAACGATGCGGTTCGCCGCGCCGCAAAAGCGGAAGCAATTGAATTGGCCGAAGGCACTTATGTCTGGTTTTTGGGCCCGTCATTCGAAACACCCGCCGAGATTCGCGCAGTCCGAATCTTGGGGGGCGATGCGGTCGGAATGTCCACTGTTCCTGAAGTGATCCTTGCCCGCCGCTTTAATCTCCGCGTCGTGGCCATATCGGTAATTGTAAATTTTGCGGCAGGAATGAAGGGCTCATCGCCCAGCCATTCCGAAACGCTCCGTCAGAGCAAGGCAGTAGCGGGCGACTTGCGGCGGCTCTTGACCTCGCTTCTTGAGGACCGCCTCAATGACTGACGGCGGGAGGATCTTACCTCAAGAAATTATTCGCAAGAAGCGCGATGGCCAGGAGCTTACTACCAGTGAAATCGATTTTCTCGTTTCCGGCCTTGTCCGCGGCGCGCTGAGCGAAGGTCAGGCAGCCGCTCTCGCAATGGCGATATTTTTCCGTGGAATGAGTATTGCTGAAAGCGTTTCATTGACCCGGGCTCTGCGCGATTCCGGCAGAAAGCTGCATTGGCCGAAAGACGTCTTCAACGGCCCCGTTGTCGACAAGCATTCGACAGGCGGCGTCGGTGATAATGTGTCTCTCATCTTGGCACCTATGCTGGCGGCTGTAGGAGCCTTCGTGCCGATGATTTCAGGCCGTGGACTTGGCCATACCGGGGGTACGCTCGACAAGCTGGAATCGATTCCCGGTTACCAGACGCGTCCCGATCTCAGTTTGCTTAAAGAGACCGTACGTCAGGCAGGCTGTGCGATTATCGGGCAAACCGTCGACCTCGCACCCGCGGACGCCCGCCTTTATGCCATTCGCGACGTCACGGCCACTGTTGAGTCAATTCCGCTGATTACTGCCTCGATCCTCTCCAAAAAACTTGCCGCCGGACTCGATGCGCTCGTACTTGATGTGAAAGTCGGCACGGGCGCATTTATGGCAACCGAAGATGCTGCGCGCACGCTCGCGGAGACCTTGGTTGCGGTTGGCCAGGGCGCGGGGCTGAAGATGAGTGCCATCCTGACCGACATGAACGAACCGCTCGCGTCGACTGCCGGCAATGCGCTGGAAGTCATAAATGCGATCTGTTTCCTGACCGGAAACGGCGAGTCACGAGTTCGCCAGGTTGTTATGTCGCTGGGAGAGCAGGTTCTCGTTCTCTGCGGCATGGCACCAAGCCGGGATGATGCGCGGACTAGACTGGAACAGGTCCTAGCGAATGGCCGCGCCGCCGACCGCTTCCAGCGCATGGTTGCACTTCTCGGCGGTCCAGGCGACCTTATCGACAGGCCGGAAAAATACCTTCCGACGGCGAATATCGTCCGTCCGATCTTTTCGCAAGTCTCCGGTAACGTCCACTGCATCGACACCCGTGCTCTCGGTTTGGCGGTTGTCGCGCTCGGCGGCGGACGCGAAAACCATGAAGCACCAATCGATCACTCCGTGGGCCTGAGTGCTCTAGCCGCCAGAAATTCCGCGGTCGGCAGGGATGTGCCGCTCGCCATTGTACATGCCCGCGATGAACACGCGGCCCAGGCGGCCGAAGCAATGGTGCGATCCGCCTATCGGCTCGGCGAAACTACGGCGCCCGAGCCGCTTGTTCGCATTCACATCCGGTAGATCCCATGGCACGGGCCTTTCTTCTTATTCTTGACTCAGTCGGCATCGGCGGTGCACCCGATGCCGATAGCTTTGGTGATGAGGGCGCCAATACCCTGGCTCATATTGCCGAGCACCGTTTGCTGCGAATACCCAATCTGTCCGCCATGGGCATTGCCGAGGCTTGCGAGGCCGCCTCCGGCCGTCGCGTTGCCCTTCCCCGAAGCAACGCAAACGCGCAATGGGGCTTCGCTGTCGAAGTGTCCCGCGGCAAGGACACGCCGTCCGGTCATTGGGAAATTGCCGGCGTTCCGGTGCGGTTCGATTGGGGCTATTTCCCCGCCAGCATTCCCTGCTTCCCCGAAAGCTTCACCAACACGCTGATAGGGCGAGCCGGTCTGCCTGGCTTGCTCGGCAAT
>DATFOT010000084.1:0-2922 GCA_035265265.1 Aestuariivirgaceae bacterium
CTCTTTCCCCACCAACGCTCGCTTGACGAGAAGGGCCGTGCGGGACTCGAGGAGGAGCGCCGTCTCGCCTATGTCGGCATCACGCGGGCAAAGCATCTGGCCAAAATCTCGTTCGCGCAGAACCGGCGCGTCCACAATATGTGGCAGAATGCCCTGCCCTCGCGCTTCATCGAGGAGCTTCCCGAGGGGCACATCGAAGTCGAGCCGATGTCGAGGACCTATGGCGGCCGCGGCCTCGGCTTCGGGGGTTCGCGTTTCGATCAAATGGCGCCCTTTGCCAACAGCTACGCGACGCCCGGCTGGCGACGCGCCAAACAGGCCTATGAGGAAGGACGCGGCATGCGCTCGGCGCCTCATATCATTGAGGGCGAGCTCGTGGCGCGCGAGACCGACGGTGCTAGCGGCTTCGCTTCGGGCGACCGCGTGTTTCACCAGAAATTCGGCTATGGCCGGGTCACCCGTGTCGATGGCAACAAGCTCACCATCGATTTCGAAAAGACCGGCGAGAAGCGCGTGCTCGACAGCTTCGTCGAGCGCACCGCTCAAAGGTAATCGGGCGGATCCTGCACCGGAAGAGTTTTCAGCCGGTCCAGTTGGCTGCGCAGCCTGGCTATGGTGACACCATCGAGCTGACCCGGCTCGGTGTCGGGATTCGGCAATGGACGGCCAGCTTGCGATTCCGCAAAGACCTGAGCGAGATTTGTAGCCGCAACGTCGAACAATCCCCGCGTCGTCGAGTCGATGGCGTGGAGGATTTTCGACTTCTGCCAGTCGGTGGGCGGGGTTGATCGGCTTTCCAGACGATCGAGAGCCTCGCCGATTGCAGCCTCTAGGCGTGCCTTGCGATCAGCCTTGCTCAGCACTTCCCAATCATTGACAAAAGCCATGGAGAACTATTTGCGGCTCTCGATTATGCGATCCGGCAGTTTTTCCACCGCCTCTTCGGCGCCCTGATCGGTGCCGGTTGCGCCCTCATTCAGGACCTTCGTGGCGGCAATGTCCTTCTTCTTGGGATCTGTCGGAATGGGCGCGGTGTGTTCGGTTGCCTGCAGCGAGGATTCTTTCGGAACTTTGGATTTCGTGCGGGATGTCTCGGCAAAAGTCGCCAGGGCCTCGCCCTGTTCCTTCTTGCGATCGGATTCCATGGATCATCTCCATTTTCGCTTGCGCGCCATAAACGGCCGAGGCAGCGAATTCGTTCCCCCTCCCCTATTCTGCCGGCGCCTCCTTGGTATGAGGAATTGCATGGCCAGACAGCGCGTGCCCGGCCTCAGGGGCAAGACTCAAGTGTACAAAAACGGCCGAAGCCGAAACAGCCGCGACAGCGATGAATGCGAGGCGCAGTTCATCGGCGCCGAGGACGCGGCCGTGGTCCATCGCAAGCGCCGCCTCGACCACGAAAGCAGCAAGGGCCACGCCGAGCGAGGCGGAGAGCTGCTGCGCTACATTGGAGAATGTCGATGCACGGCTGATCTCGCCTTCGCCCATATCGGCATAGGCTAGCGCATTGACGCTCGTGAATTGCAGCGAGCGGAAGAAGCCGCTGGTGAGAAACAAGGCGAATATCACCCAATGGGCTGTGTGCTCCGTGAGAAGGGCATTGGTCCCGAGCAGGGCAGAACCGATCAGCACATTGACGATGAGAACCCGGCGAAAGCCGAAGCGCCGCAGCACCCGGGCCGCCACCATCTTCATGCTCATCGCGCCAATCGCGGAAGCAAACATGAGAAGGCCCGTTTGAAAGGCGTTGAGGCCGAAGCCGACCTGAAGGAGCAACGGCAGGAGAAAGGGGATCGCTCCGGCTCCAATGCGGAAAAGGCTGCCGCCGAGAACGCTGGAGCGGAACGTCTCGACCTTCAGCAGCCTGAGATCGAGAATTGCATTTGGTATCCGCCGGGCATGGACGACATAAATGCCGAGGAGAATTATTCCGCTCACCGTAAGCACGGGTGCCACGACAGGCGGCATGATGCTGCGCGATAAAATGGTGAGACCGAAGATCGTTGCCGCCAGGCCCAAGCCGACCAGCAGGAAGCCCGTGAGATCGAGCTTGGGCACCGAAGCCGAAACAAGCCTGGGCATGTATCGGCTGGCAAGCACGATTCCCAGAATCCCGAAGGGAATGTTGATCCAGAAAATCCAGCGCCAATGGAAATAGGTGGTGATGAACCCGCCGACAGGCGGCCCGATGAGCGGGCCGACCAGCGCCGGCATGGTCAGCAGGGCCATGGCGCCCAGAAGCTCGGCCTTGGGAACGAGACGCAGCATGATGATGCGGCCGACCGGCACCATAAGCGCTCCGCCGAGGCCCTGAAACGCACGGGCGATCACCAGAGTCTCTAGAGATTGTGCAAAGCCGCAGGCGAGCGATGCGACTGTGAAAATCGCAATCGCGGACCGAAACACGGCGCGGGCACCGAAACGATCGGCACACCAGCCGCTGATCGGAATGAAGATCGCCAGGCTGAGGAGATAAGCGGTGAATGCCAGCTTCAGCACGATCGGATCGGCGCCGATATCCGCAGCGATGGCCGGCAGGGAAGTCGAGATCACCGAGGAGTCGAGATTCTCCATGAACAGAGCCGAGGCCACCACCAGCGGGATGATCCTGCCTGGGCGAAGCGGAATTTCAGACAATCTTGAAATCGGCGGGATTCCACTCAGGTTTCGGATATTGCTGGTTCATCTCCTCCAGCTTGCGGCGAACGATTCGAGCGGTCGCGGCGTTGCGCACCCAGTTGCGGTCGGCCGGTATCAGATGCCATGGCGCCCATTCGGTGGAACAGCGGGCGAGCGCGATCTCATAGGCTGTCTGATAATCCTTCCAAAGCTTGCGGTCGTCGAGATCGCCGGGGTTGAACTTCCATTGCTTCTTCGGATTCTCCAGCCGTTCCGTCAGGCGCTCTTTCTGCTCCTCGGAGG
>DATFOT010000085.1:0-6040 GCA_035265265.1 Aestuariivirgaceae bacterium
TCCTTCCGCCTCCTGGAACGCAGCGGTCATCTGCTTGGCCCGTTCGACCGCCTGCATCTTGCCGGCAGAAGCACCCGCATAAACGCCCCGCGCGATCTGGATGCTGCCCACATGCCGGTTCCATACAAGCTCGAGCGCCTGCGACATTTCTCCGACCGTCGCCTTGGCGCGCGCCGCCTCGACCGCCGCTTCGAGCAGATTGCGGCTGCCTCGTGCCGCGGCACTCAGCGCCTGGAGCGCCTGATCGCAACGCGCCTGGTTCCGTTCGGCCTTGAGCCGTTTGAGCTTTTCGATCTGTGTGGCCCGGACCGCGCTGTTGTCGACCTTCAAGGTCTCGATCGGCATATCCGCATCGATCCGGTATTTGTTGACACCCACGACGGTTTGCTCGCCCGAGTCGATCCGCGCCTGTGTGCGCGCCGCGGCTTCCTCGATCCGGCGCTTCGGCAGCCCGTCGGCGATGGCCTTCGCCATGCCGCCTAAACCCTCGATCTCTGCGATATGGTCTCTGGCCCTCTGGCCGAGGTCATGGGTGAGGCGCTCGACGAAGAAGCTGCCGCCCCATGGATCGATCACCCGTGCGCTTCCCGCTTCATCGCGCAGGAACAGCTGCGTGGCCCGCGCGATGCGCGCCGAGAAATCGCTCGGCAGTGCCAGCGCTTCGTCGAGCGCGTTCGTATGCAGCGATTGTGTCTGGCCGTGGATCGCCGCCGTCGCCTCGATGCACGTCCGCGTCACATTGTTGAACACGTCTTGCGCCGCGAGCGACCAGCCCGAGGTCTGGCAATGGGCTCTAAGCGCCAGCGACCGCTCATCCTTCGGTTCGAATTGCCCCATGAGCTCCGCCCACAGCAGGCGCGCCGCCCTGAGCTTGGCGATCTCCATGAAATAATTCATGCCAATCCCCCAGAAGAACGACAGCCGCGGGGCGAACGCATCGATGCCGAGGCCGGCGGCGAGCCCCGCGCGCACATATTCGATGCCGTCGGCCAGCGTATAGGCGAGCTCGAGATCGGCCGTGGCCCCCGCTTCCTGCATGTGGTAGCCGGAGATCGAGATCGAGTTGAACCGCGGCATGTGCCGGCTGGTATAGGCAAAGATGTCCGAAACGATCCGCATCGACGGGATCGGCGGGTAGATATAGGTGTTGCGCACCATGAACTCTTTCAGAATGTCGTTCTGAATGGTGCCTGCGAGCTGCTCCGGCCTCACGCGCTGTTCCTCGGCCGCTATGATGTAAAGTGCCATGATCGGCAGAACCGCGCCGTTCATGGTCATCGACACCGACATTGCGTCGAGAGGAATGCCCTCGAACAATGTGCGCATGTCGTAGATCGAATCGATGGCGACGCCCGCCATGCCGACATCGCCCTGAACGCGCGGATGATCGGAATCATATCCGCGATGCGTCGGCAGGTCGAAAGCGATCGACAGCCCCGTCTGGCCCTGGGCCAGATTGCGCCGGTAGAATGCGTTGGACTCCTCCGCGGTCGAAAACCCGGCATACTGCCTAATGGTCCAGGGCTGGGTGACATACATGGTCGGGTAAGGTCCGCGCAGGAACGGCGGCATGCCCGGATAGCTCCACATCTCGGCCAGTCGCTCGACATCGGCGGCGGAATAACGCGCCTTGACCGCTATTCCTTCCGGCGTAAGCCGCGCTTCCCCTTGCGCCGCCGCGTCCTCTGCCATGCGAGGCGAAAACGGAATCATTCTGAAATCGGGGATCCTCATGGGAGGGCCTCCGCGCTGTACTTTTCGGCATTCGCGGCGATCTCGCCCTGCACATAGCCCGATTTGAGCGCGCCGCTCATGCCGCCGCGCTTTTCGATCTCCTGGAAAAAACGCCATGCCCGTTCTGCGAGCGCCTGGGCAAGGAAATCGGCATAGCCCGATCCGGCGGCAGGTTCGCCGACATGGTGAAGCCCGGCTTCCTCCATCAGAATGATCTGCATGTTGCGCGCGATGCGCCGTGCAAACTCATCCGGCAGGCCCGTTGTGAGAGAGAAGGGCAGGGCGCAAAAACTTTTCGCGCCGCCAAGCCCCGCAGCGGCCGCCGCGGCCGCGTTGCGCAATATGTTCACATGCGGGTCGCGGGCAGTCATCATCCGCCAGGAGGCTTCGCCATGCAGCGACAGGGGCGCAGCCCCAGCCCCGCACGCTTCGAGCACCTGCGCCCACAACAGCCGCGCGGCACGAAACTTGGCAATTGTCAGGAAAATATCGGCTTCGGCCGCAAGCGTCATGCCGACGGCACGCACGAGCCGCTGCTCATCGATCCTGTCTTCGAGAGCCCGCAGATAGCTGACCGCCGTGGCGAGTGCTGCGCCGAGCTCCTGTGCTTCGCTCCCGCCGCGATCATGATAGGGGCGCCCGTCCGCCTCCAGGATCGGCCCCATGAAATCGGCCGCAAGCCGCAGGGCTGCACCGGCGAAGTCGAAGGCATTCTCCTCGATCTGCCCCACGGCAGCCGCGGTGCCGATCGGGTCGATCCCGAAAGAAACGCGCGCACGTTCCGGCGCGATGCTGCGCTTGGCGATGATCTCGGCCAATGCATCGGCTGCTGCGATCCCATGCTGGCCGGCCTCGAGCCTGATGTCGATGGCGTGTAGGGCTGCATCGCGCAAAGCGAGACCGATGCCGCGGGCATCGTGATCCTTCAGGCCGAAGCCTCGTGCCGAGGGTGCCCCCTCGACCACCAGCACGATGCCCGTTGCGCCCCGGGCAAGATCGTCAAGCGCGAGCGTGTTGGCGCTTGCCGCTTCCGGATGATCCAACCGTTGCATGATCGCCCAGCGCTGACCGGCGGGCCGTGTTTCGAGCCCCGGCTGGTCCGATGGCTGATAGAGCGGCTCGATCTCGATCCCGTCAACCGTGAACGATTTCAGCTCATTGAAGGGCCTGTCCTTGAGAACCTGCCGCACGCGAGCCTCCCACTGCTCTCTTCCGTCGCTGTTGTGTCCGTCCTTCATCGCGGGCTCTGATCTCTTACAGATATCCAGAAAGGCCGGGAATAGAGCCAGCAGCCTCGCGCACCAGGCGGTCTCCCGCCTTTTCGCGGGCATAATCCAGCACTTCGCTTCCGAGTGATCTGATCTGCGCCATGCTGAAGCCTGCCGCTTGCAGCTGCGAGACGGCAACGAGGGGCCCGCCCATCAGCCCGCCGCCAAGCCTGCCGAGCAGGCCTCCGCCGCGGGCTCCTGACCTCCGCGTGGCGAGCGCTCCTGCGCCGGGCAGCATGGCGAACAGCGCCTCGACTTTTTCCGGCTCGCCATGGCTCCTGATCAGCGACAGGATAATGCTCAGGCCCGTTTCCGCCGTCGCTTGGTCGACGCCTGTCACCTCTGCAATTCTCCCAATCAGGTCCTGCATAGACCGTACCGTCCTCTTCATTGCGCCGGTCTTGGAATTATAGCAGATTGCGCGCCGTTCGCTTCCTGAACAGCGCGCGGCGAGGCAGGGGAAGATCATCGATCATGGATAATGCGGTGTTTGTAGGCCAAAGCGGCAAGCGCGAAACTCTCTATTTGCCCATGGCGAATCGTCACGGATTGATCACCGGCGCCACCGGCACCGGCAAGACCGTGACCCTGCAAATTCTTGCCGAAGGGTTTTCGTCGGCCGGCGTGCCGGTCTTTGCCGCCGACATCAAGGGCGATCTCTCGGGCGTTTCGATGAAGGGCCAGCCCAAGGATTTTCTCCTGGAGCGCGCCCGCAAGATCGGCTGGCAGGATTATGGTTTCGATGCCTTCCCCGTCGTGTTCTGGGATTTGTTTGCAAGGCAGGGCCATCCCATTCGCACCACCATGACCGAAATTGGCCCGGTGCTGCTGTCGCGCCTTCTCGGATTGAGCGAGGCCCAGGAGGGGGCCGTCAACATCGTCTTCAAGCTGGCCGACGAAGAGGGTCTCGCCATACTGGACTTGAAGGATCTCCGCGCCCTTCTTTCCGATCTTGCCACCCGCGGCAAAGAAATCCGCACCGATTACGGCAACGTCTCTTCGGTGACGATCGGCTCCATTCAGCGCCGGCTGGTCGTGCTCGACGAGCAGGGTGCCGCCAATTTCTTCGGCGAGCCGGCGCTCGGCATCAAGGATATGATGCGCACCGCAAGCGACGGGCGCGGGATCATAAATATTCTCGCTGCTGATCAGCTGATGGCATCGCCGCAGCTCTATGCAACCTTCCTGCTCTGGCTTCTGTCGGAGCTGTTCGAGGATTTGCCCGAAGTGGGCGATCCGGAAAAGCCGCGCCTTGTCTTCTTCTTCGACGAGGCGCATCTGCTGTTTGCCAATGCCCCGCCGGCTCTTCTCCAGAAAGTGGAGCAGGTCGTCAAGCTGGTCAGGTCGAAGGGTGTGGGCGTTTATTTCATCACCCAGAATCCGCTGGATATTCCGAATTCGGTTCTCGCCCAGCTCGGCAACCGTATTCAGCATGCGCTGCGCGCCTATACGCCGCGTGAGCAGAAGGCGGTGAAGACGGCGGCTGAAACCTTCCGCCCCAACCCCGCCTTCGATACGGAGAAAACCATCACTGAATTGGCCGTGGGCGAGGCTTTGGTTTCCGTTCTAGATCTCAAGGGCGTGCCGACCATGGTCGAACGCACGCTCATCAGGCCGCCGAGCGGACGTTTGGGTCCGATCACTGCTGAGGAGCGCACGGAGCGGATCAAGGCCAGTCCGCTCTATGGCCAGTACGATCAGCCGATCGATCGCGAATCGGCCTATGAGCTTTTGGCCGCGCGCACTGCACGCTCGGTCCCCGATAAGACCGCCGCCGCCGGGTCGCGGCGGACCACTCCCACGCCGCGGCCAGCACCGGCGCGGCCGCCCGCAGCCTCGCGTACCCGCGAGACGGCGACGGATCGTTTCGTCAAGAACGTCGCCGGCAGCGTCGGCCGCGAAGTCGGCAACATGGTCGTCCGAGGGCTCGTTCGTGGAATCCTTGGCAGCCTGCGGCGCTGATACTCCAGCGGACCTTATGCTTGCATCAGCTCAGTGAACATCAGTTTGTGGATCGCAGAAATCCGCTCCGGCGAGACTTTTGGCTGACGGTCGTAGCTCAGCAAGCCATTCACCTCCTGCTCGATGTCGGTCAATTGCGTATAACAAAAACCGGCCAGAAATACCAAGGCAGCAAGACCGTTCATCAAATCGCGATATCTTTTTTCCAGCTCCTCACCGCTGCCAACCGACTCGTAAAACCTGTACAACCGGTCGCGCTCCGCTGCAGGGATGCCGGCCGGCTCGGACAAGAAACCGCCGACCTCCGTTAGCATGATCGGCTGCCCCCGGTGTTGAGCACCGAGCACGAACAGCGGTTTGTTCCTGTACCACACCGTTGCTGGCAGCTGCCCTCCGGTCAGCGTCTGCGCGTATCGTTCGCGAAGCTCCTCGGATGTTGGGGTGTAGTCATGGATGGCACAGATGTCGGTGACGTCCGTATGCTCCCACCCGTCGTTGTCGATGATCGGACGGGTATCGTCCAGGCGCCGTGTCAGCTCGACCACTCGCTCGATGAAGGCATATTGTCCGGGATGACTCTCTTCAAGTCCCGGGAAGCCCATGCTCTCGTTGACCGGCACCCAGGTGATAATGCACGGGTGGTTATAATCGCGGCGGACGGCACGCTCCCATTCGGCCAGCAGCCGCTCTTCGGCTTCCGGCGACCATGCTCGCGCATTCGCCATCTCGCTCCAGACCAGCAGCCCTAATCGATCGCACCAGTAAAGCCAGCGCGGGTCTTCGATCTTCTGGTGCTTGCGGGCCCCGTTGAAGCCAAACTGCTTTGCCAACTCCACGTCGTGGCGCAGCGCCTCGTCCGAAGGCGCGGCCAGATAGCTTTGCGGCCAGTAGCCTTGGTCAAGTACCATGGCAAGAAACATAGGTCTGTCGTTGAGCAACACGCGTCCATCCGCGAGTTTGACGCTGCGCAGACCGGCATAAGACTCCACTTCATCCAAAAGCTGATTGTCACTGAACATCCGGACTCGAATCCCGTACAGCTGCGGCGAGCAGGGCGACCAGAGCTTGGCGTCGGC
>DATFOT010000086.1:0-8705 GCA_035265265.1 Aestuariivirgaceae bacterium
ATATTTTCGGCTGCCTGGTGATCGTGATCGCGGTTACCGCCATGGCCGAGATCGCCCGGGCGGTGCGCTTCCTCAATGTGGTGTTGGGCGCGTGGATCGCCGCATCGCCCTTCCTCCTGGAAGGTGCGACACTCGCCGGCACGATTGCTGACGTGGTGGTCGGCCTCGCCCTGATTGGACTGAGCCTGCCGCGCGGCACGCGCAGCAGCGAACATTACGGCGGTTGGGACCGGGCGATTGTCTGAACTGCTCGACGAAAGCAGATCGCCATCAAGCAATGCCGCGCGAGTGTGCTGGTCGGAAAGGAAGCTCAACTCAGCCGTTCAGGATCCAAAGTAAAAAGCTCATGCGGACGATTACTGCCACGAAGTGCGTATCGTCCGACAGAAACGAGCCTGTTTCTCTCTTTAAGCGGCAAGTTTTCCACGAAACTGCTTGATAGCAAGACAGGACGGTCGACCGATCGACACATCGATGCAATCCGCGCTACCTCGTTTACCGCGGGCCCGATAACGGTGAAATCGAGTCGTTCCCGGCTTCCAATGTTGCCGTAGAAAACGTCCCCGATGTGAAGTCCCAGATATATGGACGTCACAGGCAGGCTTTGTTCATGGCGTCGAAGGTTCAGCGCTTGGATCTTATTACGCAAGTCGCTTTCCGCACGTAGAGCCGAACGGCAGGCATCCGCTGCATTGTCGCTCTTGAAAATGGCGAGTGTCCCGTCGCCCATCAGCTTCAATACGTCGCCGCCACAGCCATGAATGGCCGAGATCGCTGCTTCTGCATAGTCATTGAGTAGAGGCAGGATCTGATCGGGTGACGAACTCTCCGATATAGACGTGTAGCCGTGCAAATCAGAGAACCACAACACGGCGCTGATCATTTCCGCCGTGCCGCGCGACATGTGCCCTTGCAGCACGCGCTCGCCGGCATCGCGTCCCAGATAGGCTTCCACAAGCGCTTTCGCGATGCGCGTCAGGGAATAGGCCTTGACCGCCAGCGAAAGCGCGGGGACAAGCAAGCGCAAATCATCCAAATCATCATCGCTAAAGCCTTCTGCAGCGGATGTGCTCCATCTGCTACATACGGAGTCCATCTCGCCAATGGTCGTCTCTTGCCCAAAGCGGTGAACCATCGCGAAATAATCGGTCTGGCCTTCCGCTCGAAGGTCTTCGAGGATCGTAAAATCCAAATCATCGCTTTCGCCAATGCGGCGGCGAAGCTCGCTGACGCCGGTCTGAAGCATGTAATAGAACGGACTGGAATGCCACAGCCGGGTATTTTGATCGGAAAGGTTGCTTTCATATTCCCTGCTCACTAGACCTTCGGCAAGCTCTCGCTTCCAGGAGAAAACGTGGCCTCCATGGATTGGGTGCAGCGTATCCACCAGTATCATCGCTTGCGACAGAGGAAGCCCGGCGGCGAGACACCTCGTGCAAAGACCTTCCAAGAGCTTGCCCTCCGAGTCACCGACCAATCCGCGCTCAATAATCCATCGGAGGACTTGCCCCTTTTCCTCTTCTCTCATGACTGGTCTTCCACTCTCCCGAGTGCCACGCCCATGGATATGCCGCCCACGATAAGGGCGCACCAAGAGTTGTCATTACTGACTCCGGTCGCCAAATAAAATACGCCCACGATGACCAGCGCGCCGATGACCACTGTTTTGCTCGGGGGCATATCTCCCCCCATTGTTTTCGGGCTAATGTGCCACATTTTACGCTGGTTAGCGTAGCGCTCTCTCACGCGAGGGTAATACACAAAGGTTTGATAAGGTCTGCTCAATCTGCTCAGCCCCGTTTCCCAGCTGCCCCTGATGTGTGAAACCCATACGACAATTCGTCACGTCCATTATCGCTAAGGATGCCAATTCGCCATGACTGACCTCTTGTCGACCGAAGCACTTACAGCCTTGTTCCAAGTCGTCATAATCGACTTGGTACTGGCCGGCGACAACGCGATCGTCATTGGATTGGCGGCATCAGGACTACCGCAGAAGCAACGCACCAAGGCAATTCTGATTGGCATCATTGCCGCGACGGTACTTCGCATCGTGTTCACCCTGTTCACTACGCAGCTCCTGCAAATAATAGGCTTGTTGCTCGCGGGTGGAATTCTTTTGCTTTGGGTAAGCTGGAAAATGTGGCGCGAGCTGCGAGTCTCGTCCGACGTGGAGCTGCAAGCGACAGAGGCACTGGCGGCTTCCGATATCGACGCCGACGGCACGATCGCCGGGCGCGCACCGCGTAAGACATTTGCTCAGGCAGCGTGGCAAATTGTGATTGCTGATGTGTCGATGTCGCTTGACAATGTTCTGGCTGTTGCCGGTGCCGCGCGGGAACATCCTTACGTGCTTGTATTCGGGCTCGGATTATCAATCGCACTGATGGGTGTCGCGGCCAGTCTCATCGCCCGCTTGCTGCAAAGGCATCGTTGGATCGCTTACCTGGGCTTGGCGGTAATTCTCTATGTTGCGCTGGAAATGACCTACCGTGGAGCGCACGAGGTCTGGCCTGTTGTCAACTCGATTTAAAGTCAGCCCGGATCGTGTAGACCTGGTCAGGCGGAAATCGTGGGGGCATGCCCCCAAGAATAAGAGTGTCGCGCCAGCTGCTGGAGTCGACCGGCGCGATGAGCCAGTGCATGTGGTGAGCAGAGGCTTCCAATCTTCTGCAGCACGGGCCTTACGACCAGATGAGGTCTGCCGTTTCATCGTCCGATCTCGACCTGGATGTCAGTTGGGTTTCCCCCGCAGGTGTCGTTCATGTCCTGCGGGCACGCCGAGACTACGACATATGAGTCCATCTCAGCCCTTAGGACCACGAAGTCGCCGGGTCTCGTCTCGGGTGCTTTGACGGTAAAGGTGCCGTCGGCATTGATAAAAAAATTTGTAAATAGGTTCCACGGCTGTGGCGTGAATGGCAGCTCAATCCCGAGCGTCTTCAGTCCCTTGTGCAGGTTTTCAGCACAACTGGCATGTTTGCCCTTTGCGCCTAGTTCTTTGTAGCGCCACTTATCGCAAGCCGCGAACTGCATGTCGTGCTGACCGGGTGAATGATCCTCTGTCAGAGTCATTATAGGACGGCGATGGGTGGTGTAGGCGGCATCGCCATGGTGTGGAAAGAGCTTCTCAATCGAAGGTTTGGTGTGCTCGCAAGACAAATATTCGTGGATATTACGTTTGTTGAAGGCCCAAAAATCCACCGGCTGCTGCCCTTGAAGATCAACAATCTTGATTAGATCGCTCTTACGAACGCTAAAGCCTTTGCCGCTCCGAGCCGGAACGTGAAATGATTCTCTAATCTTCTTCATTGCGACAAGCTCCACCTGCCATTTGTTGGAAGCCCCAAGCCGGAGCCTTGAAGAGCTCACACATCGGCCACGGCGTAAAATCGATCATCATGTCGGATATGCCAAGACCGGCAGTGGGACGCCTGTCGTGGCGGGGCCGAGCTCGGCGAAAAAGGACGACCTGATGGAAAGATTCTTATGCAAATCATCAGCGCTGGCCGTGCCCACATAAAGTGCTAGAACCTTGCACACATCCCCGTAACCCGCGCCAAGTTCGTTCAAGATCGTGGATTGAAGCTTGATTAGTTCAGGTTATCTAATGGCAGACAGCCTAACAGGTCAATGGCAAGCGATGCAGACGGACAACTCCTCTTGGGTCACGCTCTTCAATTGGAGTTTTCAAGAAACGAGTGGATGAAATCAGCCATCAAATTCAATCAAGCCGGCGCCGGTCGGGTATCGACCGGCTTTATCCGCCCGGGTTACTGGAGGCCGAGTTTGACGAAAATATGCAGGCGAAGGGACTCCGCTCAATAAGGAAACGATCGGAGGTATTCAGGCTGTGGCGCTTCAGGTCGGGATTGCCAGCGATCTTTTTGCGCGAACTCTATTGAGCCAGGAAGCCACCATCAACAGGAAAGGTGTGCCCGGTAATCATAGCGGCAGCAGGCGACGCAAGAAACAAAATGGCTGCCGCCACTTCCGTGATTTGCGACCACCAACAGTGGGCCAAGTGTGAATTGGTCGATTCATCTTAAAGGGAGAAAGAAGAATGAAGGCTGTAAAGATTGGTGCACCTGGCGGCCTTAATCATCTCGAGCTCATTAATATGCCCGAACCGGCAGCTCCCGTCGCCGACGAGATAAGCGTCCGCCTTCACGCGAGCTCGCTCAACTTCCACGACTATCGTGTGGTTAGCGGGGTCCCTTCAAAGAGTGTGGGCCGCGTTCCCATGGCAGACGGGGCCGGGGTTGTGGAGGCGGTCGGCGACGGCGTCGCAGATTTCGCGGTAGGTGACAACATCGTGTCCACATTTTTTCCGACGTGGTTGGATGGCCCCCCTGAGGTGGGAGACTTCTCCACGGTGCCAGGCGACGGTGTAGACGGCTATGCGCGAGAGGTCGTAGTGCGGCCGGCGAGCTGGTTCACAAAGGCACCACAAGGCTACAGTCACACCGAGGCGGCAACATTGACCACAGCCGGACTCACTGCTTGGCGGGCACTCGTCGCTGACGGAGGACTCAAGGCAGGGGATAGTGTGCTAGTCCTTGGGACCGGCGGCGTCTCAATTTTTGCTCTCCAGCTCGCCAAGTCCATGGGTGCGACTGTGATCGCTACCTCTTCGGCAGATGAGAAGCTGGAGCGGCTGCGTGCTATTGGCGCCGACCACACCATCAACTACAAGGCAGAGCCAAAGTGGGGTGATGCCGTGCGACGCATTACAGATGGGCGCGGTGTCGATCATATCATCGAACTTGGCGGCCCAGCTACACTCCCGCAATCGATCGCGGCAGTGCGCGTTGGCGGTCATATCTCACTCATCGGGACCCTCACCGGATTGAGTGGAGAGGTCCCGACAGCGGCCATAATGATCAAGCATGTGCGGCTACAGGGGCTGATCGTCGGCAACCGCCGTCAACAGCATGACATGATACGCGCTATTGAAACCACAGGCCTGAAGCCCGTAATCGATCGCACGTTCGGCCTCGAGGCACTCGCCGAAGCCTTTCGCTACCAAGAATCTGGTAAACACCTGGGGAAGATTTGTCTGAAGTTTTAGATTAGGACTTCTGGCTGCATGGTCTGTCGCATGGCCAACCGTGTCCGGTTTTTTCCAAATCGCGGATGTTACGCAGTGTCTCGGATTGCTTTTCGCCGAGCGTCATGACGATTCCTTAAGGGGGCAGCTTTCAAAAGCGCCTGCGGCCCTAACTGCGAGGCCCGAGGCTGCTTTGCCGGGCCTGTCCGCTGCCCACATTGGGCCGTTAAGTGCCGGGGGGTCGGTGTTTTCCACATTGGTGACTAGAGCTTCGCTGATCATCTGCCGCCTCTAAAACGTTAGCATTGGCTCACATGGTCCCGCCGGCAGGTTGTCTGAATGGTTTAAAGCTACGGCCTTAGACAGTTCTTATGCAGTGGAGGGCGATAGTGGGCGGGCCGAGGGAAGCTCCGCCCTCGGCCCTGTGCCACAGGCAAATCTAGCAAGGAGCCTTGGCGATCAGGTAACGTTAAGCGATTGCTTCGTTGACCGCATCAATTGTCATTAAAGATGGTAAACTCTGGCATCCGCGTTAGCTAACCGCGGGCGTGCCGCTGGCACGGTATAGTTTGTCAAGTCTCGGGCGTTACCCCGCTGGCAGAGTACTGTTTTTGCCCCTTCCAGTGATTGTGCACCACCAGTTTGTTTACTTTTGCAAATGCTAGCTAAGTGCCATTAGCGGACACCGGCCTCATGGAAAGGCAACCCTCATTGCGCCGGCGTTTTGCTATTGTACCAACTTGCGAGCTTCTCGAGTGCGTATGTGCGGACGCCAACCGGCAATCGATAAGATATGTCGCGTTTTCGCTCTGCCCAGATGAGAGACTTGGCCACTAGGTTGGCAATGGCTTCGATGACTAAGACAGGATCTAAATTATTGCCCCCCAGCATGGTAACGGCAGAATCCAAAGTGAAATCGTTCGTGAAATTCGCAAGACCGCAAAGAACTTCGCGTTCGCACTCCGGCAGGAGCTCATAGCTCCAGTCAAAATTTGCTCTTAGGCTTTGGTGCCGCGGCAGTGCCGTACGCCGACCTTGCGTGAGGATATCCAGGCGATTACTCAATGCTGCGGCCAACCCACTTAGGCCCAATGCGTCGATGCGTTGGGCGGCAAGTTCGATAGCAAGAGGTATACCGTCCAAGCGCTGGCAGACCTCAGCTACGAGTTGAGCGTTTCCGTCATTAAGTTCAAAAGACTCCGCCACTGCTGTGGCACATCGCATAAAGAGCTGTACGGCTGGGTAGCCAATGACATCTGCTGCGTGCAGGTCTGTTGTAAGTTTAGGAGCGGCGAGCGCGGAAAGCCGCGTGAGAGTCTCCCCACGTGCACGCAGCGGTTCGCGACTTGTGGCTAGAATTTGGATACTGGAAGCCGAGTCCAATAGTTCCTCTGCCAAGGCAGCGACGGCTGTTGCCAGATGTTCGCAGTTATCGAAGATCAACAGGGCTTGGCGCTTGCGCAATACAGACAACAGCGAAGAAATCGAATGATTTGGTGAAGGAGGAATATCCAGCAATGCAGCCAGTTTCGGCACAACGAGCGTAGGATCGGTCAGTTGAGCGAAGTCCACGTGACAGATTGTTTCATCCACTGATGAGCGGAGTTTGGCAATTGCTAGAGCGACCGAGGTTTTACCCATGCCGCCGGATCCAACTATTGTGATGAAGCGGTGGTCGTCAAAGCGGGCTAGTAGGTCAGCCACGAATTTTCGGCGGCCAACGATCCGATGAGTGGGACCAGGCTCAAGCGGCTGGACGATGCTACAAGCAATATCAGTTTGTGTCTGATATGAAACCGGAATGACAAAGCGGTAACCTCTGCCCGGAATCGTCGCTACGTACCGATCGTCCGCTTGGTTATCGCCCAACGCCCGTCGTACGGCCGCCATATGCACTCTCAAACTAGCCTGATCCACGATTGTATCGGGCCAGACCAGGGCGATGAGCTCTTCTTTTGCAACCAGTTGTCCAGCACGCTCAACCAAAGCCAGAAGAATATCGAACGCCCGACCGCCAATCTGTACCGGCTCATTAGTCTTGAGGAGTAGTTGTTTGTTAGGGTGCAGGCTAAATTCCCCAAAGGAAATGACCCTGCTTTGATCAAAAGATTTGGATGAGCTCTCTTTTGCAAGCTTCGCTCGTTCACCTTCCTTTGCTGCGCCTATTTCCTGTAGTGACCGGATGCGGGAAGGTATCGCGGGCAGCCGTATGGTAGGCTCAAAAGTAGAGTGGTGTTGTCGGGCGAGCATTAGAAACCCTCCTCAACTCTATGTCTCCACATGCCTCCCTGGTGGGCATGTGGATTCCCTAACTTCCAATGTGCAGGGCAATTGAATATGCAGGTGCCCTTCCACATCGCCAGTAAGCCGCGCGTGCAATCGATTCCAGGAATTGGTCGCGATGTCTTGTATTGGTTGCCGGATCGTACTCACATAGGGCCGCAAAACCGTCATCCAATCCGAGTCATCGAAACCCAGAAGTGAAATGTCCTCGGGAATTGACAGGTTTGCCGCCCTGATGGCTTGCACCGCGCCCAGCGTAGCAACATAAGCGGTTGCAAAAATAGCTGTCGGCCGATCCTCCCTATGCAACTCAGGTCCGGTAGCCTCTCGACAGCTTTCAATTGTCACGCCTCCGTAGATAATACGCTCATTGCGCGAAAGCCGAGCTTCCGCCAAGGCACGACGATAGCCTTCAACGCGTTCTTGAATGTTGGCGAGCTTGTCTGTTGCCAAAATGGCTATATCGCGATGACCTAAGTCGAGCAGATGACGCGTACCAATATACCCACCCTCAGCATTGTCGGCTGCTATCCTGTCGTAGCCCGCAGCATCGAATCCTCGGTCCACTAGCACAGTGGGTGGGCCGCCACGGTCCAGAACGCTTACCTTGTCGCCGGTTGGCATAACAATGAGCCCGTCGACCCGACGGGCGATGAGAGCCTGAAGTCGTTCAGTTTCTCTTTCAGGGTTCTCGTTGCTGCCTACGAGGAGGACTTGATAGCCGCTGTCTGCTGCAAGTTCTTCAATGTGGTGAACGAGCGAAGCAAAAAACGGATTGGTCAGGTCTGGGACGACAATCCCGACAGACCGTGTTTGGCGCTGCCTAAGGCTTGCTGCGACTTGATTGGGCCGATAGCCCAAGGCGTCAACCGCCTTCAATACTCTTGCTTTTAGATTATCGGCAACCGCTCGACGACCGCTCAACACATGAGAGACGGTAGCTGTCGCAACACGAGCTCGCTTGGCGACATCCTTGATTGTAGGAGGCTTGTGAGCCTTCATCCCATGGGAATTGTTGCGCTTTCTTCCTTGCACTGAAGCGTTCCACTTGTTTGTCAAAGTACAAGGGTAACCGCAAAACGATTTGCACACAACCGAAAAACGATTGGCACACAGCACGCAAAACGATTTTTCGCTGAGGAAATCGATTTTCGGCGCAATCCAAGGAGTTACACTTTTTTACACCGATTAACTCGCGTTCCACGCGGTTCGCAGCCAACATGTGTTCCTCGCTGATATTCAGCGCGGCGAGTAATCAATAGGAGGACCGTCATGTCAGGAGCATCATTATCACCTACACGCCGCGAATCAGCGACCGCCACAGTTACCCCCGGAGCGATGAGTACGATTCCCGGAGCGTTGCACGCGGCCA
>DATFOT010000087.1:0-4742 GCA_035265265.1 Aestuariivirgaceae bacterium
GCATACGGCGCAGCAGGGCAACCCGCCGTAAAAAAACCGGGCCGCGAGGGCCCGGCTTAGTGGAAATGGCTCCGTTTCCGGAACGTGCGGCCGTTCAGGGTGAGACAGAACGGCCTTGAACGAAAACTACAAAGGGGGAGGGAGTAGTTTTCCGCCCAAACTTCACGGCGATCGTCTGCCGCGGGCGGAAGAGTGCTTCACCAGCCAATGATGGGCAAGCGGAACAGCTACATAGGTGCCATGCGAGGTCTGCATGAAAAATGCGACTAACAGATGGGCTTAGCGCAGTTTGAAGATGATTTGGCTTCGGGTCATGCACCGGCCCTGATCCGCGCATCTGCCCAGCATTAAAACGACCATTCCTTGGCCTTGGCGACCAGGAAATCCCGGAATACGCCGACACGTTTGGAATCGCGCAATTCCTCGGGATAGACGAAATAAGTATCGAATTCCGGCGTCTCGGCGGGCAGGGCGATCTGCACAAGCGGGGAGTCCTTGCCGACAATGTAATCAGGAAGCGATGCGATGCCCAATCCCGCCTCGACCGCGCGGCGAAGGCCGTAAGCGTTGTTGACCTTGAGAATCGGCCTGCGGTCGTCGCCGTCGGCTTTGCCCGCAGTTTCCAGCCAATTGATGTTGGTGAAGAAGCCCGTGGTCGAGCCGAAGGTGAGGATGCTGTGCTCATCGAGATCGGAGAGGATCTTGGGCAAGCCCTTGCGCTGAACGTAATCTGGCGAGGCGTAGAGGTGATGATGAACCGTGAACAGCTTGCGCTGAATGAGATCGGGCTGAACCGGCCGGCGCAGCCTGATCGCCACATCGGCCTCGCGCATGGAAAGATCGAGCTCGCGGTCTTCGAGCAGCAGCACGACGCTGATTTCGGGATAGAGATCGATGAACTCGGCGATGCGCGGCGTCAGCCAAACGGAGCCCAGACCCACCGTAGTTGTGATCCGCAATTCGCCCGTGGGCTTGTCCTTCGAATCGATGAGCCGCGCCTGGGCGGCGGCTAGTTTGGTGAAGACATCGTGGGCCGTCCGGTAAAGCATCTCACCCTGCTCGGTCAGGATCAGCCCGCGCGCATGGCGATGAAACAGCGGGACGTTCAGCTCCTGTTCCAGCGCGCTGATCTGCCGGCTCACGGCGGACTGCGACAAGCCAAGCTCATGGCCGGCGTGAGTAAAACTTCCGGCATCGGCGACGGCGTGAAAAATCCGCAGGCGATCCCAATCCATGGGATTGTGATTGGTCTTGGCGTTCATTCGGCGGCGGCATGAAACTCGGCATTGTGCGCGAGATATTTCTCCGCCTCCAGTGCGGCCATGCAGCCCATGCCGGCCGCGGTTACTGCCTGGCGATAGATTTCATCGGTGACGTCGCCGGCAGCGAAGACTCCGGGAATGCTGGTTTGCATTGAACGTTCCTTGGTGGCGATATAGCCCGCGGGCGTAAAGGCGAGCTGGCCGGTGAAAAGTTCGGTCGCCGGCTTATGGCCGATGGCGATGAATATGCCGTGGGCGGCAATTTCCTCAACCGCGCCGGTCTTGAGGTTCTTCAACCGCGCGCCGGTGACACCCTTCGGCAGGTCGACGCCGAGCACGGCCTCGAGAACGGTGTCCCATTTGACGGAAATCTTCTTGTTGGCGAAGAGCCGGTTCTGAAGAATTTTCTCCGCACGGAACTCGTGGCGGCGGTGGACAACCACAACCTCGCTGGCGAAATTAGTGAGGAAGAGCGCCTCTTCCACGGCGGTATTGCCGCCGCCGATCACCAGCACCTTCTTGTCGCGGAAGAAGAAGCCGTCGCAGGTCGCGCAGGCCGACACGCCGAAACCCTTGAAATGCTCCTCGCTTGCCAGTCCGAGCCATCTCGCCTGGGCGCCGGTGGCAATGATGAGGCTGTCGGCGGTGTAGCGCGTGCCGTTATCACCCTTCAGCGAGAAAGGCCGTGAGCGGAGATCGGCTTCGACGATATGGTCCTCGATGATTTCGGTGCCGACATGGGCTGCCTGCAGCTTCATCTGCTCCATGAGCCAGGGGCCCTGGATCACGTCGGCAAAACCAGGGTAATTCTCGACATCGGTCGTTATGGTCATCTGGCCGCCGGGCTGAAGGCCCTGGATGAGAACGGGCCCGAGCATGGCGCGGGCGGCATAGATCGCCGCCGTCCAGCCAGCCGGCCCGGATCCCAGGATTACCAACCGGCTGTGTTTGGTCATAAACTGAAATCCTTCGTTGAGGGGCAAATGGCGAAGGGGAGCCCGGCTCCCACCTATGTAGGGAGAACATAGCTATTTTGACCAAATGCTCAAGATTGCCCGCCAGATTGCCCACCAGCTCGTGAGAGGGGATTGAAATTTTATTGCTGAATCGCTCGGAACGCGCCAAAAGACGCTCGCAACGGAAAGATCGCCCATGGCCCGTACTCTCAGGCTCGACCAAACCGACTGGCGCATTCTGTACGAGCTGCAAGGGGACGGCCGGATGACGAATGTCGAACTCGCCCAGCGCGCGGGGATCTCGCCGCCGCCCTGCCTCAGGCGGGTCAGAGTGCTCGAAGAACAAGGCCTGATCACCGGCTATCGCGCGGTGCTGAATGCAGAAAAGCTGGGTTTCGAGCTGACGATGTTCGCCATGGTGGGGCTGCATAGCCAGGCAGAAGCGGATCTCGTCGCGTTCGAGGACCGGGTGCGGTCATGGCCGATCGTCAGAGAATGCTACATGCTTTCGGGAGAAGTGGACTTCCTGCTGCGCTGCGTGGCGAGAGACCTTCACATGGCGCAGGAGTTCGTCATCAACGAGCTCACCAAGGCGCCCAATGTCGACAGCGTCAAGACCACATTGACCCTGAGGGTATCCAAATATGACCCCGGCGTGCCGCTGTCGCCGAGCGGGCCATGACGCGTTCATGAGCGAAGAAGAGGTGGCGGCAACAACCGGCAGAAGGGTCGTCCTTCCGCCGGTGCAGACGATCATCGCCGCATTCACGACCGTTATCGTTGGATTCGCCAGCACGATATTGCTGGTGGTTGAAGCGGCACGGGTGGTCGGTGCGACGCCGGCGCAGAGCGCCTCCTGGGTGGCTGCCCTGTGTTTCGGCATGGCGGTGACAACACTCATCCTGTCGAACCGTTACCGGATGCCGGTGATCACCGCATGGTCGACACCGGGGGTCGTGCTGGTGGCCACGAGTGCGGCCGGGATCGATTTTCGCGAGGCGCTGGGAGCGTTCATTCTCGCCGGGGCGCTGATGTGCCTCACCGCGGCGTTCCGGCCGCTCACCCGGCTGATCGATAAAATTCCTGCATCCGTTGCTGCGGCGATGCTGGCGGGGGTGCTGCTGCGCTATTGCCTGGGCGTGCCGCCGGCACTGGCAGCGAGCCCTGGGCTGGTAGCACCCGCGGTTATCGTTTATCTGGCGGTGCGGCTGTGGCGTCCCATGCTGGCAATGCCGCTCGCGGTCGCCGCGGGCTTGAGCATGGCGGTGGGAGGGGGTGCGATGGCGCCGGATTGCTGCCGCGTGGGGCTGAGCCTTCTGACCTGGACGACGCCGGCGTTCGAGCCGGTAAGCATGATCGGGCTCGGCGTGCCGCTCTATCTCGTCACCATGGCCTCGCAGAATCTGCCGGGCTTCGCCGTGCTGCGCCAGGCGGGCTACGAGCCGCCGGTCACTGCCGCGCTGTGGACGACAGGGTTAGCATCGATTCTGCTGGCGCCTTTCGGATCGCATGCCGTCACCATGGCGGCGATCACAGCGGCGCTATGCACGGGCCCCGACTGCCACCCGGTCAAGGCGGAACGCTGGCGGGTCGCGCACCCCTATTTCGTCATCTACATGCTGCTCGGGCTGTTCTCGGGAATGATGGTGGATGTTCTCGCGGCGATGCCGCGCCCCCTCATCATCGCCATCGCAGGGCTGGGGCTGCTTTCACCGCTGATGAGCGCCCTGCCGGCGATGACGCGGGAGCCGCCGCATCTCGAGGCGGCGGTGATCGCCTTTTTGGTCACAGCGTCCGGCATCAGCGCGTTTCACATCGGCTCGGCGTTCTGGGGCCTTGCCGCGGGCATCGCTTTTCACCTGGTGCAAACGGGCATTCGGCGCAGAGAGGTGGAGAGCCCGTAAGGCGTCACGCCTCGACGAGATCGCCCAGGCCTTCCTGCAGCGGATCGAGGAATTCCTCATATTTCTTCCAGCGCTTGACCGAGGTGGTGTAGATCGGCTGGCGCACCTGCCAGCGGCTCAGGGTGCGAACCGTCCGTTCGGTGTCATGGAAGCTCAGGCAGGCATCGTCCCATTCCAGGCCGGCAAAATCGATGAGCTTGCGGCTCATCGCCTCCTGGTTGGCGATCATTTCTTCGTACTGGAGCTCGAACATCCTCAAGGGGAGCACCTTACGCCAGTGATCCATAAGCCTGCGATATTCGCGGTAGTAGAGGCCGAGTATTTTCATGTCGGTGCTGTAGCCGTGCGCCGCGTTGAAGCGGTGGGTATAGATCGACACGCAATTATCCATTGGATCACGCCGGCAATGGACAATGCGAGCCTTCGGAAACAGCAGGGCAAAAAAGCCGAGCAGCATGAAATTATGCGGCATTTTGTCGACCACGCGCAGGGCCGTGCGCGAATGGCGGTCGAGTTCAGTGAGATACCGCTGAGCAAACTGCTTGCACCTGCTACCGGTCAGTTCCGTGATGCTCTGCCGCCAGCGGTGCGCTTGGGTCGCGGCATCACTTAGTTTACTG
>DATFOT010000088.1:0-15950 GCA_035265265.1 Aestuariivirgaceae bacterium
CTCGTGGCCTCGTTCCCGGTCGGGGAGAGCGATGAAATCATGCTGGTATCGGACGGCGGCCAGCTCATCCGCTGCCCGGTTCGCGACATCCGCCTCGCCGGCCGTGCCACCCAAGGGGTGACGATCTTCGACACCGCGGAAGACGAGCATGTCGTATCGGTGGAGCATATTCCGGAAGAGGCAGAGGCAGAAGCGCAGGCCAATGAAGGTGCCGTCCCATGAGGCTCAGAGGTCGGCGATGACGCGCACGGCATTTTATCCGGGAAGCTTCGATCCAGTGACTTTCGGCCATCTCGACATCATCGCGCGGGCAGCGCGCATTGCCGACAGGCTGGTGCTCGGCATCGGCACGCAGGTCGGGAAACAGCCGATGCTGACGGTGAAGGACCGGGTGCTGTTGCTCGAACGCACGACGCAGCCTATAGGCGCCAAAGCCGGCGTGAAGATCACGGTGGTTACCTTCGACGGTCTTGCCGTCGATGCGGCCAAACGGGCTGGCGCCGGTCTTCTTATCCGGGGCTTGAGAGACGCCAGCGATTTCGATTACGAGGTGCAGATGGGCCAAATGAATGCCGCATTGGCACCCGACATTGAAACGGTGTTCTTGGCCGCGAGCCCGGGGACGCGAATGATAGCGTCTTCGCTGGTCAAGCAAATCGCTCGGATGGGCGGCGACATCAGCCCGTTCGTGCCTCACGAGGCCATTCCGAAGGTGGCCGAAGCGATGAAGACTTCGGGATAAACTCTGCCCTTCGCGGCGGAACAACCACGTTAAAGGAGCGATTGAATGAGATTTACGTTGGTGCGGGGCGTTTGCCTTGCGATGTTTATTGCGGCGGGAAGCGCCGGTGTCGCCGCGCAGTCGGCCGACCCCGATAATACCGTTATCATGACCCTGAAAGGCGATTGCAAAGTTACGATCGCGCTGAGGCCCGACCTTGCCCCAAAGCACGTGGCGCAGATCAAGGCGCTGACAGCGGACAAATTCTACGACGGCATCATTTTCCACCGCGTCATCGACGGGTTCATGGCACAGACGGGCGACCCGACCGGTACGGGCATGGGCGGCTCGAAGCTTCCCGACGTTCCCGCAGAGTTCTCAAGCGAGCCCTTCAAGCGCGGAACTCTGGGCATGGCACGGTCGCAGGATCCGAACAGCGCCAATTCGCAGTTCTTCATCATGTTCGCCGAAGGAGCCTTCCTCAACGGGCAATATACCGTTGTCGGGGAGGTGACCGAAGGCATGGATTGTGTCGATGCGATCACGCGCGGTGAACCGCCCGCCAATCCCGACAAGATCGTCAGCATGAAGCTCATGAAGGATGCACAATGACGAGCGATCCCGAAAACACCCTTTACATCGATCTGCCGAAGGGGCGGGTGACGGTGGCGCTCAGGCCCGATCTTGCGCCCCAGCACGTCAAACGCGTCAAGGAGCTGGCCCGCGAAGGGTTTTACAACGGCACTCCGTTCCATCGGGTCATCGACGGCTTCATGGCGCAGGGCGGCGATCCGACCGGCACGGGGACCGGCGGGTCGAAAAAACCCAATCTCAAGGCCGAGTTCTCGAAAGAGAATCATGTGCGCGGCACCTGCTCGATGGCACGTTCATCGAGTCCGGATTCCGCCAACAGCCAGTTCTTCATCTGCTTCGGCGATGCGCCCTGGCTCAACGGACAATATTCCGTGTGGGGGCAGGTAACGGAAGGGATGGAACTGATCGATGCCTTGAAGCGCGGCGAACCCGTGCAGAATCCCGAGAAGATCGTGAAGATGCAGGTGGCCGCGGACGCGGGTTGATTGCTTCTCTTTCCTTTCTTCGTCATGGCCGGGCTTGACCCGGCCATCTCCTGGCCACTGGCAGATGCGCGGATCAAGTCCGCGCATGACGACCAAGGAACTTCAAGGCAGAGGCGAGCTTATGAGTTAAACATGCGTGTCGATGCGTTCGATTTCGAGCTGCCGGAGGAGCGTATCGCGCTTCGCCCGATCTCGCCGCGGGACCGCGCAAAGCTGCTGGTCGTCCGCCCGCCGGCTGAGCTCGACGATCGCAGTATAAGCGAGCTTCCCGATCTGCTCGATCCCGGCGACCTCCTGGTCTTCAATGACACGCAGGTGATGCGTGCGGCCCTGCACGGCAGGCGGCTTGGCCGGGGCGATTACGAACCAGCGATATCAGTACTCCTGTTCGAGCGCCTCGATGGAGCGCGGTGGAAGGCCTTTGCCAAGCCGGGCAAGCGGCTCAAAACGGGTGACCGCATCAGCTTCGGCGACGGCGGCGGGGTTTGCCTTCTCGGCAGCCTCGATGCCACCGTCGAGCACAAGGGGGAGGAGGGCGAAATTACCCTTGCCTTCGACTTCACCAATGCGGTGCTGGACGAGGCGATCGCTGCCGCGGGGCATATTCCACTGCCACCCTATATCAGCGCGCGGCGCCCGGCCGATGAGCGGGATGTCGAGGATTACCAGACGGTTTACGCGCGCGAGCAGGGTGCAGTTGCCGCGCCGACGGCCGGACTGCATTTCACGCCTAAGCTCATGGCAAGGCTGGCGGCCCGCGGCATCGGCACTGTTTTCGTGACGCTGCACGTTGGACCTGGAACCTTCCTGCCCGTCAAGGCCGACCATACCGAGGAGCATCGCATGCATGGGGAGCACGGCAGGATCACCGAGGAGGCAGCCGAGCGGATCAATGCGGCGCGAGCGCAGGGCCGCCGGGTCATTGCGATTGGAACGACATCTCTCCGCCTGCTCGAAACCGCGAGCAATGCGGCGGGCGGCGTCCGCCCGTTCTCCGGCGTCACAGGCATCTTCATCACGCCGGGCTATCGATTCCGCTGCGCGGACGCGCTCGTCACCAATTTCCATCTGCCGCGCTCGACCCTGTTCATGCTGGTGGCAGCGTTCAGCGGTCTCGAGACGATGAAACGGGCCTATGCCCATGCCGTCGCGCACGATTATCGCTTCTATTCCTATGGGGATGCTTCTCTGCTATTCCCGGCGCTGCCATGACGACCGAATTTTCCTTCACGCTCCTCAAGAAACAAGGGAAAGCGAGACTGGGGCGGATCGATACGCCCCGAGGGGCTGTCCGCACGCCGGCGTTCATGCCGGTCGGCACGGCGGGGAGCGTCAAAGGAATGTTCATGGAGCATGTCCGACAGACGGGCACCGACATCATCCTCGGCAATACCTATCACCTCATGCTGCGGCCGACGGCGGAACGAATCGCGGCTCTCGGCGGGGTTCACCGATTCATCGGGTGGAATAGACCAATCCTCACCGATTCCGGCGGCTTCCAGGTCATGTCGCTTGCCAAGCTGCGCAAGATCAACGAACGGGGCGTGGTTTTCCAGTCGCATCTCGACGGCAGCCGACACGAGCTGACGCCGGAACGAGCGATGGAAATTCAGCGCCTGCTCGGCTCGGACATTCAGATGCAACTCGACGAATGCCTGGAATATCCGCACAGCGAGCGGGACGCGCAGCGGGCGATGCAACTCTCGCTCGCCTGGGCGGCGCGCTCGCGCCAAGCCTTCGGCAGTCAGCCGGGACGAGGGTGTTTCGGCATCGTGCAGGGCGGGACATCGGAAAATCTGCGGCAGCAGTCGGCGCAGGGGCTGATCGACATCGGCTTCGAGGGCTATGCAATCGGCGGGCTTGCCGTGGGCGAGGGCCAGGCGCTGATGCTGAAGACGCTCGATTTCACGGTGCCGGCGCTGCCTGAAGACAAGCCGCGCTATCTCATGGGAGTCGGAACGCCGGAAGACATCTTGGAGGCAGTGGCGCGCGGCGTCGACATGATGGACTGCGTGATGCCGACCCGTTCCGGCAGGCACGGCCAGGCCTTCACGCGCTCGGGCAGGCTGAACATGCGCAACAGCATCCATGCAGAGGATCCGGCACCGCTCGATCCGGGCAGCAGCTGCCCGGCCGCACGCGATTATTCCCGCGCCTATATCCATCATCTGGTGAAATCGGGCGAGCTTCTCGGCATGATGCTCCTGACCTTCGCAAACATCGGTTATTATCAGGAGCTGATGCAGGGGATCAGGCAGTCGCTGTCAGACGGCAGGTTCGAGGATTTCCATGCCGAGACGAAGGAGGGGTGGAAATTGGGCGAGGCCATGAGGGAGAGGGAGAGCGCATGAAACTGACGGGGGAACAATCCATTCCGGCATCGCGCCAGCGCGTGTGGGAAGGTCTCAACGATCCGGACATTCTCAAACAGTGCATCCCGGGATGCGAAGAAATAACCAAGAGCTCGGATACGGAATTTTCCGCGCGGGTGACCGCGAAAGTGGGACCGGTGAAAGCGGGATTCAAAGGGAAGGTTATGCTTTCCAATCTGAACCCGCCGGAAAGCTATAGGATTTCGGGGCAGGGTGAGGGCGGCGTTGCCGGTTTCGCCAAGGGAAAGGCCGATGTGAAGCTCCTGGAAGCGGGGCCGCAGGAGACGCTGATGTCTTATGACGTCGACGCGCTGGTCGGCGGCAAGCTGGCGATGCTCGGGAGCCGGCTGATCGATTCCACCGCCCGCTCGATGGCGCAGCAGTTCTTCGACCGCTTCGTGGCGCTGATGTCGCGCAAGGCTCCGGTGAAGCCGGCAAAGAAACCGGCGAAGAAGGGGATGAAAGAGGCTTTCAAGACGCTGGCTAAAAAGGCAACGGGCCGGGGGTAGTCCGCGCCCCTTATTTGTGAAGTTACTTTCCTGCGCCTGCCGTGTGGTCCCCGTCGCGGGTGAGGTAATAGGCGGCAAGGATCGGCAGGAAGGTCACGATTATCACGAACACAGCGACGACATTCGTCACAGGGCGCTGGCGCGGGCGGATCAACTCGGTGAGCATCCAGATCGGCAGGGTCGATTGCTGGCCGGCGGTGAACGTCGTGACGATGACCTCGTCGAAGGAGAGGGCAAAGGCCAGCATTCCGCCGGCGAGGAGGGCGCTTGCGATATTGGGCAGGATCACATGACGGAAGGTCTGGAAGTAATCGGCGCCGAGATCCATCGAGGCCTCGATGAGATTGCCGGAAAGGCGGCGAAACCGCGCGATCGCGTTGTTGTAGACGACGACGATGCAGAATGTGGCGTGGCCAAGCACGATCGTCCATAGCGAGAAGTCGATGTCAAGAATTTTGAATGCCGATCTCAGCGATATGCCGGTGATGATGCCGGGAAGCGCTATCGGCAGGATGAACAGGAGCGATATCGCTTCCTTGCCGAAAAAGCGGGTGCGCGCCAATACCGCCGCCGCTGCAGTGCCGAGAACCAGGGCCAGGAGCGTCGCGAAGACCGCTACCCGCAGAGACAGCCAGAGCGCATTCCAAATATCGGTTCGGCCCCAGACGACGCTGAACCAGCGAAGCGTGTAACCGGGCGGGGGGAATTGGTAGCTCTTCTCCTCGGTGGTGAAGGCATAAAGGATGATGAGCGCCAGGGGCAGGTGGAGAAACAGCAGGCCCCCGACAGCCGTGATGCCGAGCGGCCAGGGAGCGCGCGGCGCAGCATCAGAGCGCATCGAAGGCTCCCATGCGCTTGGCTGTCCAGAGATATATTCCCATGATGACGATCGGCACGACGGTGAAAGCCGCGGCGAGAGGAATATTGCCCGCCGTTCCCTGCTGGGCGTAGACCGCTTGGCCGATGAAATAACGCGAGGTGCCGATGATCTGAGGAATGATGTAGTCGCCAAGCGTCAGCGAGAAGGTGAAGATCGATCCGGCGATAAGTCCGGGCAGCGCCAGAGGCAGGATGATGGTGCGAAACGCCTGGGCGGGGTTGGCGCCGAGATCGGCCGATGCCTCAACGAGGCTCGAGGGAACACGCTCGAGGGCCGCCTGGGTGGGAAGGATCATGTAGGGAAGCCAGACATAGACGAACACCAGGAACATGCCGATGTAGCTTATGGACAGCGATGGGCCGCCGATGACCGGCAGGGCGAGCAGCGCGTTCAGGAGCCAGGCAAGGCCGGTCGTTTCCGCCAGCCAGGTGAGGATGCCCTCCTTGGCAAGAATCAGCTTCCAGGCGTAAATCTTGACCAGATAGCTCGACCACAGCGGCATCATGACCGCGAGATAGAAGAAAGCCTTCCATTTGCCGCGTGCGTAGCGGGCCGCATAGTAAGCGACGGGAAAGGCGATGACAGCGGAAGCCAGCGTGACGGCGGTCGCCATCAGAACGCTTCTGGCGATGATGTCGAAATTGGCGCGCTGGAACAGCTGGGCGAAGGTAGAAAGGGTGAACCGATAATCGATGAGCCCTGAGAATTCATCGAGCCCATAAAAGCTGTTCAGCAGAAAGGCAAGAAGCGAGCCGACATAGACCACGCCGATCCATAGAAGCGGGGGCCCGAGCAGCAGGATCGCGAGCAGCCAGCGGTGGTGATAAAGGAGATCGGAGGTGCGGGTGGAAACGCGCGCGCTCATCGCGTGCTCGGGAAAGGCAGCGGCGGTCATCGATCGCCTTCCATCGCGTGGAGCGCGGCATGCGGCCAGCGGAAGGTGACGGTTTCGCCCTCATTGAAAATGCCAAGGGTCGAGGGCACATGCGCCATCAGCCGCTGACCGCCGGGATCGATGACGATGCGCGTCTGCGATCCCTGGTAATGAACGGCGATAATGCGCCCCGACACGAAGGCGTGGCCTGGTGCTGGATCAGCGCCGTTGCGCGTGACGACGATCTTTTCCGGCCTGAGGCTCGTCCAGCGGCTTGCGCCGCCATGCGCTTGAGCGAATTGCGGCGACAGAACGTTGGAGGATCCGACGAAGCCCGCCACGAAGCGGGTATTGGGCCTCTCATAAACTTCGCTGGGACGGCCGATTTGAACGATGCGCCCTTCGTTGAAGATTGCGAGACGGTCCGACATGGCGAGAGCTTCGCCCTGATCATGGGTGACGAAGACGAAGGTGATTCCCACTTGTTTTTGAAGCAGCTTCAGCTCGTCCTGCATCTGCTCCCTGAGCTTGAGATCGAGCGCGCCGAGAGGCTCGTCCAGCAGAAGGACCTTGGGTTCATTGACCAAGGCGCGAGCCAGCGCGACGCGCTGACGCTGGCCGCCGGAAAGCTGGCCGGGCCTGCGGTCCTCGTAACCGCCGAGCTTCACCATTGCCAGCGCTTCCCGGCTCCGGCTCTCGCGCTCGGCTCGCGGCAGGCCGCGGATCATGAGGCCATAGGCCACGTTTTCGCCGACCGACATATGAGGGAAGAGCGCGTAGTCCTGGAACACGGTATTGACGTTGCGGCGATAGGGCGGAACACCTTCGGCTGTCTCACCGAAGATCTCGATATGGCCGCTGTCGGGCTGCTCGAAACCGGCAATCAGGCGAAGGCAGGTGGTCTTGCCGGAGCCCGAGGGGCCGAGCATTGCGAAGAATTCACCCTCCGCGACATCGAGAGTGACATCGTCAACGGCCCGCACCGTTCCGAAATGACGGGAGACGTTTTCAAACCTGACGGCAGAGGTCATGGATGGAAACCGATTCCCGTGTCTCCAGCAGCGGGCCATTCGTCATTCGCGGGCTTGACCCGCGAATCCCTTCCAGATGAAAGAGATGGCCGGGTCGAGCCCGGCCATGACGTATCACTCAAGCTCAGCGGCCGCCGAGAACGGCGATGTAGTCCGAGACCCATCGGTAATAAGGAACGCAGCCCTTTTCCTGAGACGCGCATTTGGCAACCGGCGTGCGCCAGAAATGAATCCGGTCGAAATTGCCGAGGCCATTGGTTTCGCAGCCCGCGTCGGTCAACAGGGCATTGCCCTTGCACGCCGCAAGCACGGCCGGCACCGAACCGAACCACGCTGCAAGATCGCCCTGAAGCTTCGGATTGACCGAGTGCTCGAGCCACATATAGGCGCAATTGGGATGCGGAGCCTCAGAATGCATCATGGTGGTGTCGGCCCAACCCGTTGCGCCTTCGTCCGGCACGACAGATTCGATGGGCTGTTTGTCGGCCTTCAGCAGGTTCACCTGAAAGGGCCATGAGGAAGAGGCGACGACGCCTTCGTTCTTGAAGTCGTCGATCTGAATAAAGGCATCATGCCAGTAGCGGCCGACGATCTTGCGCTGGGCGCGCAGCAGTTCGAGCGCCGCCTTATACTGATCCTCGTTCAACTCATAGGGATCCTTGATCCCCAATTCGGGCTTGTGCTTCATGAGGTAGAGGGCGGCGTCGGCGATATAGATCGGACCATCGAAAGCCTGCACCCTGCCTTCATTGGACTTGCCGTCGGGAAGATCGGTCTTTTCGAAAACCACCGACCAGCTTTTCGGCGGTTCCTTGAACACCTGAGTATTGTAGGCCAGGACGTTGGCGCCCCATTGATAGGGAACTCCGTAATGCGTGCCGTCAATGGTGTGCCAGGGCGCGTTTTGAAGGCGCTCATCCACGGTCTTCCAGCTCGGAATCAGGTCGATATTGATCGGCTGAACCCGCTTGCCCGATATGAGGCGCAGCGAAGCATCTCCGGAAGCCGTGACCAGATCGAAGCCGCCTTCGTTCATCAAGGCGACCATCTCGTCGGATGTGCCGGCGGTTTTGACGTTGACCTTGCAGCCCGTCTTGGTTTCGAAGTCGGTAACCCAGTCGTAGCTCTTATCGGTTTCGCCGCGCTCGATGTATCCCGGCCAGGCGACGATGTCGACCTGACCTTCGCCTGCTCCGATTTCCTTCTTCATATCCTGAGCAAGCGCGCTTGCAGAAAGCGCACCTGCCGCAATCACCGACAGGACTATGCGGTGAGAAAGCTTCATGACAATCCTCCCAAGGACCGGCGGCAATTTTCCCCATGCGCAATCCCCGCCGGCTGCTGACTACCGGACCACGCCTGACCAGGACGGAAGCGATTGCTCCACCCGGGCTGGACCCTAACCCGTTCATCGTGGAAAGGGAAGTTCGACCTATCTTCACGCATACCGTGTTGCGCCTCAGAGCTTGCGTGCTAGACTGGGTTCAATCAGACGGCAAGCCCGCCGGGGTTGGAGTCGATGACCGCACTCGAAATGACCGCCCAGGCCGCGCAAACGCGGCCCGAGGCAGTCGTGGTACAGGATCTCCACAAATATTTCGGCCCGCTGGAAGTGCTCAGAGGCGTGTCGATGACTGCCCGGGAGGGCGATGTGGTGTCGATGATCGGAGCGTCCGGTTCGGGGAAGAGCACCTTTTTACGCTGCATCAATTTCCTCGAAATGCCGAACCAGGGCCGCATCGTGGTGGGCGGCGAAGAGGTCAAGCTGAAGAAAAACCGCGACGGAAATGCAATGCCGTCGGATCCCCGCCAGATCGAGCGCATCAGGACCCAGCTCGGCATGGTGTTTCAAAGCTTCAACCTTTGGCAGCACATGACGGTGTTGGAGAACGTCATCGAGGCGCCGGTGCACGTCCTCAAGCTACCGAAGGCCCAAGCGATCGCCCGCGGGGAGGCTCTGCTCAACAAGGTTGGCTTGTTCGACAAGCGCAATCAATATCCGGCTTTCCTGTCGGGGGGCCAACAGCAGCGCGCATCTATCGCGCGGGCGTTGTGCATGGAGCCCAGGGTGATGCTGTTCGACGAGCCGACCTCGGCACTGGACCCGGAACTCGTGGGCGAGGTGCTTCGAGTGATCCGTGATCTGGCCAATGAGGGCCGGACGATGATCCTGGTTACCCATGAGATGGGGTTTGCCCGGGACGTGTCCAGCCACGTCATTTTCCTTCACAAGGGGCTGATCGAAGAGGAGGGACCGCCTGAGCAAATCTTCGGACATCCGAAGAGCGAGCGGTGCATGCAATTTACCAGGACCAAAAAACATTAGCGACAATTGCTCTTTGGGGGGGACTTGATAAGTTAGGTTCTAATGGCCGAATTTGGAGCCGAAGCGCTCCGGCCGGTCGTGTTTCAACGGGAGGTGATGTATGAAGTCGTTAACCAAAATTTTGGCAGCTACGGTTATTTCGCTGCTGATCGGCGCTGGCTCGGCCCAGGCCGATTTGAAATTCGGAGTGGCCGCGGAGCCTTATCCGCCGTTCTCGTCGAAGGACGCATCCGGCAAATGGGTGGGTTGGGAAATCGACCTGATGGATGCCGTGTGCGCAAAGATGAATGAGAAGTGTGAACTGGTCGAGGTTGCCTGGGACGGCATCATTCCCGCGCTCACCTCGAAACAGATCGACGTCATCTGGAGCTCGATGTCCATTACCGGCGATCGCAAGAAGACCATCGACTTCACCAATTTCTATTACAACACGCCGACAGTCATTATCGGGGCGAAGAACGGCGACAAGGATATCACGCCGGAGCATTTGAAGGGCAAGACGCTCGGCGCGCAGGTTTCAACCATCCACGAGAAGTACCTGCAGAAATATTACGGTGCCGGCTCGGAGATAAAGACCTACCAAACACAGGATGAGGCCAATAACGATCTCGCCGCGGGCCGGCTCGACTATGTCCAGGCCGACGGCAGCGCGCTCGAGGCGTTCCTGAAGACGGAGCAGGGACAGGCCTGCTGCGAGATGAAAGCCCAAGTGCCGGACGATCTTGAAATTCTCGGCGAGGGCGTCGGCGGGGGCTTGAGAAAAGAAGATGTGCAGCTGAAGGACAAGCTGAACGCGGCGCTCAGCGAGCTGGCCAAAAGCGGTGAACTGGAGAAGATCACCGCGAAATATCCCGACCTCGTAGGCAAAGTGACGTTACCCACGAGCTAAGACCAAGGACCCCGCCCGGTCTCAGGCACCGGGCGGGGTTTCCAATGCGAGGTCATGGGAATGGCGACGGCGGGATTTCCCGAGATCCTGTTTTTTGGCGACCAAGGTTATGGCGACGAGCTGTTGCGTGGCGCCTATATGACTGTGCAGATTTCCGTATGCGCCTATTTCATCGGGCTGCTGATCGGCCTCGCCGGAGCGATCGGCAAACTCAGCGGCAACAGGATTCTTCGGCCAATTCTGGAGTTCTACACGACCTTCGTGCGGGCCTCGCCGGAACTCATCATCATACTCTTGCTGTATTATGCCGGCACGGGGCTGCTGAACTCGGTTCTCGTCAGTTACGGTTACACCAGCGTGCGCATCAGCGGGTTTGCCGCCGCTGTCGCCGTTCTCGGCTTCATGCAGGGGGCCTATGCAACGGAAGTGCTGCGCGCGGCCATCCAGGCTATTCCCATCGGCCAGATCGAAGCGGCGACGGCGGTCGGAATGACGCCATTGCTGAGATTCCGACGCATCGTGCTTCCCTCCATGCTGCCGCTTGCCCTTCCCGGCATGGCTAATCTCTGGCTGATCGTGACCAAGGATTCATCGTTGATCGCGGTCGTCGGCTATACGGAGCTGCTGCTCGCGACACGGCAGGCAGCTGGTAATACCAAGCTCTATCTCTTGTTCTTCTCGGTCGCCGCCCTGATCTACCTCACTATTACCCTCGTCTCCAACCAGGCCTTCAAGCGCGTCGAAGCTTATTACCGGCGCGGCATGCCCAAGCTCGGATAACCCATGGTGTGGGATTGGCTGCCGCAATATATGCCACTGCTCATCAAGGGGCTGTGGATCACGATCAGCCTTTTGGTATTCTCGTGCCTGCTCGGCATGGCTTTCGCGGTTCCGCTCGGTCTCGTGCAGGCATTGGACACACGCTATCTTGCTCGGCCGGCGCGCGCATTCTGCACATTCATCCGCGGCACGCCGCTGCTCGTTCAGATATGGCTCTTGTATTTCGGGTTGGGATCAATCTTTCCGATGATACCCGGAATACGGCAAAGCTTCCTGTGGCCGGTTTTGCGCGAGGGCTATTTTTACGCCCTGCTTGCCCTCACCATCAGCTTCGCGGGCTATGAAGGCGAGGTCATGCGCGGGGGCTTTCTCGGCGTTCCCAAGGGCGAACTGGAAGCAGCCAAGGCATGCGGCATGTCGCCTTGGCTGGTGTTGCGGCGAATTTGGTTCCCGCGGGCGGTCCGGCTGGCACTACCGACGCTCGCAGGCGAGACCGCGCTGCAACTCAAGGCGACGCCGCTTGCGGCGACGGTCACGGTTCTCGATTTATTCGGTGTTTCAAACAAAATTCGCCAGGACACTTTCCGTGTCTACGAACCGCTGCTACTGGTGCTGGTGGTCTATGTGGTCTTATATTTTTTCATCATATGGGCGTTCCGCTGGTACGAAAACCGCATACCGCAGAAAAGATAGGCAGCGAAGCTTGCCCGCCACCAAACAGGGAGAAGGAAACATGAGAGGGTTCAGGAGGAGGCTGCTGCCGGCCGTGGCAGCGCTGCTTATTGCGTTGGGCGTGCAAGCGCAGGGCGCCGAAAAAATCGTCATCTCCAACTGGGACGGCTATATGCCGAAAGACCTGCTCGAGCGCTTCAAGGCCGATACCGGCATAGAGGCGGAGCTGTCCGTCCACGCCACCAATGAAGAGATCATGGGAAAAGTGACCGCGAGCGGCGGCAAAGGTTATGATGTGCTATTCGTTTCCTCGCCCTTCGCGGAAGCCCTGAACAAGCTGGGGCTCATCGAACCGCTCGATCACGCCAAGATTCCCAATCTTCAAAACCTCTACCCCGAGGCCAGGCAATTGCAGCATGATGCAGGAAATGTTTTCTCGATTCCCTACACCTGGGGCACGACAGGCCTGTGCTACCGGTCCGATCTCGTGAAGAAGCAGCCTGAAAGCTGGAATGATCTTCTCGAGCCTGCGGACGACGTGAAAGGCAAGGAAACAATGCTGGCCACCGACCGGTGGCTGATGGCGGCGGCGTTTCTGGCAATGGGAAAATCGGTGAATTCGGCCGATCAGGAAACGCTCGATGCCGCGAAGGCAAAGCTGATCGAGGCCAAGCGCAACCTTCTGGCCTATGACGACACGGTCTTTTACCAAAAGCTCATTTCGGGCGAAGCCACTGTCGCGCACGCCTGGGACGGTTGGTGCAATTACGGCATCGCGGAAAACAGTGCGATCAAATATGTCATTCCCAAAGAGGGAAGCGACCTTTGGGTGGACACGATGGTCGTGACCAAAACTTCGCAAAACAAGGATGCGGCACATAAATTCATCGACTATGTGCTCAACGCCGATAACGGCAAGTGGGTTGTGGAAAACATAATGTACAAGACTCCCAACAAGGCCGGGATGGAAGCGATCGACAAAACCATGCTCGAGAAATATCCGAACATGGCGATTACACCCGCTGAACTCCTGAAATATGAGCAGCTGCGCGATTTGGGCGAGGGGCAGAAGGTTTTTTCCAGGACCGTCACCGAGATCCTCGCAGCGAAATAGGCGGTAGAATTCGCAAAATTGGCCAGGGCGATTTTTTCGCCCGGCCTTCCGCAGGACCCATGCCGAAGACAGCCAACGCGCTCCTCCTCATGTTGCCGGGGCTGCTTTGGCTTTTGTTGCTGCTTGTCGTTCCCTGCGCCGTGATCTTTGCCATGGCGTTCTTCGAGCGCGGCGTCTATGGCGGAGTGGATTACAGTTCCGTGACCCTGGCGAACTTCCGCCGGGCAGCCGACCCTCTTTATCTCGCCATCCTGCTCGATTCGGGCCGCATCGCCCTGACTGCCACGCTTCTCTCCATCCTGCTCGCCTATCCGGCGGCCTATGCGATCACGCGAGCAAGGCCGCGCCTTCAGCCTACGCTGCTGGTGCTGGTGATGCTGCCGTTCTGGTCGAACTACCTGATCCGGACTTATGCCTGGATGGTGCTGCTCAATCGCGAGGGGCCGATCAATGCGCTGCTGACATCCATCGGGGCCATAAACGCGCCGCTCGACATGCTCTATAATGAATTCGCGGTGGTGCTCGGGCTCGTTTATAATTACTCGCCCTTCGTCATCTTGGCGATCTATGCAGCGCTGCAGCGCCTCGATCCCGCTTTCGCGGAAGCCTCGCGCGATCTCGGAGCCAGCGCATGGCTGACGTTTCGCCGCATCACACTGCCGCTTACGCTGCCCGGCGTGGCTGCGGGCGGGGTGTTCGTGTTCGTTCTGTCGATCGGGAATTTTGTAACGCCCGACCTGCTCGGCGGCGGGCGGATGCAGATGGTCGGAAATCTGATCTATGATCAGTTCCTGACGGCGCGGGACTGGCCTTTCGGTGCCACGCTGTCGATGGTCCTTATCGGCATCATGATGGCGCTATTGTTCGTCCAGGCTCTCAGCGCGCAAGGGGCAGGGGGCCGAAGGCTGCGCCATGGATAGGCTGCTCAAGGTCCATCTCGGGTTCGTGTACGCGTTCCTTTATGCGCCGATACTGGTGCTGATGGTGCTGAGCTTCAACAGGGCCGGCCTGCCCACGGTATGGACCGGTGTATCGACAGATTGGTACGCGGCACTGCTCGACCGGCCCGATATTCTGCGGGCGGCGCGCAATTCACTGATCGTTGCCCTGGTATCGACGGCGCTCGCGGCCGTTATCGGCACGCTTCTGGCGTTCGGGGTCGAGCAGCGGCCGGCCTCGGCAGCGGTCGATGCGCTGCTGTTCGCGCCGATGATCGTTCCCGATGTCGTTCTGGCGATTGCGCTGCTGTCGTTCTTCACGCTGCTCAATTTTACGCTGGGACTCCATTCGATCATCATGGCGCATGTCGTGTTCAACATAGCGTTCGTCTGCGCCGTGGTGCGTGCACGTCTCAGGAATTTCGACTGGTCTTTGACCGAAGTATCCACCGATCTCGGCGCGAAGAGGCTGACGACGTTCTTGCGGATCACGCTGCCGCTCATCGCCCCAGCCATACTCGCCGCAGCCCTGCTCGCCTTCACCCTGTCGCTCGATGAATTCATCATCGCCTATTTCACGGCAGGGGCCGGACAGTCGTCGACGACCCTGCCTATGAAAATCTACGCGATGATCCGCTTCGGCGTGACCCCCGAGATCAACGCCATGGCGACGATCGTCATGCTCGTCAGCTTCGTGCTGGTGCTGGGCTCACAGCGCCTCGACCGCGGTGCGCTCACCAGCCGGAGACTTGAGCGCGCGGCTGGAACCGGATAGAGAGTTTTCCTCATGAGGAGACAGTAATGGCGCGAAAGGCAGGGAAAGGCGGCAGGAAGCCGGTGAAGAAGGCGAGCCGAAAACCGGCAAGGAAACCGGTAAGGAAACCGGCGCGGAAACTGTCAAAACCCGAACGGTCGAAGGGCGGCAAGGTCATCGCGTTTTTTCCGGAGGCGGCATTCGGGCCGGCGCTCAATTCCGTTGCCATCGCCCAGGCGGTGGAGAAGCTTGGTCACAAGGCGATATTTCTCTCCGATCCGGGCTTTCTGAGCGTCTATCAGGGCTATGGGTTCGAGGCGCATCCGGTCAATCTTTCCGAACCGATGCCGCCCGAGGAGATGGCCAAATTCTGGACCGACTTCATCAACGGCCACATTGCGAACTTCCGCAGGAGTCCCTACGACCAGATCGACAATTACGTAAAGGACTGCTGGCAGGCGATCGTATCGACCGCGAAATGGGCGGAGAAGGATTTGCCGCAGGTGCTGGCACGCCTCAAGCCGGATGTGGTCTGTGTCGACAACGTCATTCTGTTTCCGGCGATCAAGCGCTACGCGCGGGAAAATCGCAAACCCTGGGTCAGAATCATCTCTTGCTCGGAAAACGAGATCGAGGATCCCAATATTCCGCCGCATCTGTCTGGCTGCAGCGAGAAGGACAAGGGAGGCTTCGAGAGATACCGCAAGCGGTTCAACGAAGTGATCCGGACCATTCACGAGGATTACAACGGCTTCCTGAAGGAAAGCGGGGAGGGCACCTATCCGCTGGGGCAGTTCTTCGAAGCATCTCCCCATATGAACCTGCTGCTATATCCCACGGCCGTACGATTCAAGCGGCGCCGCCCGCTACCCGACAAGCGTTTCCAATATCTCGAAGGATGCGTGCGCAAGGAGAAGCCCTATGCTCTGCCGCGGTTCGAGGAGCACGATACGGCGCCGCTGCTCTATGTCAGTTTCGGGTCGCTCGGCGCCGGCGACGTCGAGCTCCTGA
>DATFOT010000089.1:0-4565 GCA_035265265.1 Aestuariivirgaceae bacterium
CCCCGTCCACCGCAATGTGCTCAATGCCTCGCAGCCGAAGATCGCCATTCTTTTGGGCGGAATGGGCATCAATGCCGCGCTTACCAAGCGGGCAATCCAGGCTCTCCCCGAGGAAGTCACCTTCGCCTTCGCCCCTTATGGAAACGGTCTGCAGAGGAGCATCGATGAGGCGCGGTCCCGCGGCCATGAGGTGATGCTGCAGCTGCCGATGGAGCCGTTCGACTATCCCGCCCGAAATCCTGGCCAAAACACCCTGCTCGTCTCCATGCAGCCGACCGAAACCTCCGCGTCCCTGTCCTGGCTCCTCTCCCGCTTCACGGGCTACACCGGGGTCGTGAACTATCTCGGCGCGCGCTTGACGAGCGAGCCTGCCGCCCTGAGCCCCATAATGCAGACCTTGCAGCAGCGCGGCCTCGTCTACATCGACGATGGTTCTTCGCCCCGCAGCGCCGCTGAGGAGGTCGCCGCGGGCGTCGGTCTGCCGATCCGCCATGTCGATATTGCGATCGACAGCGATTCCAACTTCGACAGCATCAGCGCCAAGCTGCGCAAGCTCGAGGAAATGGCTGCGGACGGTCGGATCGTTATTGGCATCGGTACCGGCCTTCCCTCCACGATCGATGCACTGGAAAACTGGACGAAAAAACTTCCCTCCCGTGGCATCCTGCTGGTGCCGGTCAGCGCCGGCTTCCGCAATCGCGCCGGCTGACGGTCTGAAGGACGAACATGGCTCCCGCCGGTTCTGCATCGCTGCCCTATCGGCCGTGTGTCGGCATCATGCTGATCAACCGGCATGGCCGCATCTGGCTGGGCCGCCGTTCGAGCGTGCCCGATGAGGAAGGCTCGGGCCATTGGTGGCAGATGCCGCAGGGTGGCATCGACGAGGGTGAAGAGCCAGTGAAGGCCGCCGCGCGCGAGCTTTTCGAGGAAACCGGCGTGCGCTCGGCATCTCTCCTGGCCGAAGCGCCCGGCTGGTATTACTACGATTTGCCCGCCCATCTCCTGGGGGTCTCCTGGAAGGGCAAATACGGCGGCCAGAAGCAGCGCTGGTTCGCTTTTCGTTTTACCGGCGACGACACCGAGATCGATATCGCGCCTCAAGACCACAAGCCGGAGTTCGACCGCTGGCGCTGGGTCGGGATCGACGAAATTGCCTCCCTCGTTGTGCCCTTCAAGCGCAAGGTCTATGAACAGGTTATCGAAGCGTTTCGCCCCCTCGTCGCCTGATCTCTCATCCATGCCCATCAGCCATGTTGTATTCGATTGCGACGGTGTTCTTGTCGACAGCGAGAGCCTGACCGCCGCGCTTGAAGCCGAGCTGCTCGCAAGCTTCGGTGTTACCCTTTCCCCCGATGAAATCCGCGAGCGCTTCGCCGGGCGCACCGCACGCGGCCAATGGATCGAGCTCGCCGCCGAATATCAGCTCGATCTTCCGAGCGAATTCCTCGACTACCGCAAGCGCCGCGCCAAGGATCATTTCACCCTGCATTTGCAGGCCATCCCGCACGTGCATGAAACCTTGAGCCGTCTGCCTTACACGCTGACGGTTGCATCGAACAGCGAAGAGGACATGCTTCACCACAAGCTTCGCGTCACCGGCCTCATCGAGCGTTTCGGTGACCGGATTTTGAGCGTCGATCATGTCGCCCGGCCGAAGCCTGCGCCCGATCTCTATCGTGAAGCCCTTGCCCGCGCTGGACTGCCCCGGCTCGAAACCATCGTGGTTGAAGACACACCGACCGGCATTGCGGCTGCCATGGCCGCAGGGATATCCGTTGTCGGCTTTGTCGGTGCATCCCACAACACCCCCGATACGCCGCGCCGGCTCAAGGAGGCGGGAGCCTTCGCAATTATCGACGATATGCGCGAGCTGCCCGGCATTCTCGCGGCGATCTAACCCGGGGTTTCCTCTCACCGGCGAGAGAGGTTTAAAGTGGCACGAGGTTCGTGCTCGGGACAATCGCAAGCGACGGAGGATCAAGCCATGAAGTCCCATTACCGGGTGGTTATCGTCGGCGGCGGCGTCGTGGGGGCCTCGATCGCCTATCACCTGACCAGGCTCGGCTGGGCCGATGTGGCGATCCTTGAGCGCAGCGTGCTGACGGCTGGATCATCCTGGCACGCGGCGGGCGGTTACCACGCGCTCAATGCCGACCCCAATATTGCATCCCTGCAGGCCTATACGATCGACGTGCTCTCCCGTCTCGAGCAGGAAACCGGCCATGCGACCGGCATTCACATGACCGGCGGCATTACCTTCGCCTGCACTCAGGATCGCTGGGAGTGGCTCCAGGCGGCCTACCGGGTGTTTCAGACGATGGGCATCGAGGATGTTCGTCTCATGTCGCCCGACGAGATCGAGATCGCCTGTCCCATCATCAGCACCGAGGGCATCTTCGGCGGCATGTGGGCCGATCGCGAGGGCTATGTCGACACGACGGGCGTGGTGCAGGCCTATGCCAAGGGCGCAAAGCAGCGCGGCGCGGAGGTGATCGAGCATAACCGTGTCATCGAGCTGAAGCCGCGCAGGGCGGGCGGCTGGGACGTCGTTACCGAGAAAGGCACCATCACCGCCGAACATGTCGTCAACGCAGCGGGCCTCTGGGCCAAGCAGGTAGGCCGCATGGTGGGCCTGGATCTCCCCGTATCTCCCCTGGCGCATCACTATCTCGTCACCGAGACCGTGCCGGAGCTCGCCGCGCTCGATTTCGAAGTGCCGATGATGGTCGATCTCGACGGCTTCACCTATGCGCGTCAGGACCAGAAGGGCATGCTCGTCGGCATCTACGAAGTGAACCATAAGCACTGGAACATGGACGGAGCACCATGGGACTACGGCTTCGATCTGATCCCACCCGAGCTCGACCGCATCGAGAACGAGCTTACCATCGGCTTTTCCCGTTATCCGGCGCTGGAGCGCGCCGGCATCAAGCGCTGGGTGAACGGCCCCTTCACCTTCACGCCGGACGGCAACCCGCTGGTCGGCCCCGTGCATGGACTGCCGGGCTACTGGCTCGCCTGTGGAGTCATGGCTGGATTTCTGCAGGGCGGCGGCGTCGGAAAATCGCTCGCTGAATGGATGATTACGGGCGAGCCGGTGTCGGACATATACGGCATGGATGTCGCCCGCTACGGCGATTTCGCGTCGAACCGCGAATATATCCGCCAGATGACCGGCCAGTTCTATTCGCGCCGCTTTGTGATGACCTATCCCAACGAGCAGCTTTGGGCCGGCCGTCCGCTGAAGACCTGTCCCTCTTACCAGGCGATGACCGCCCATGGGGCCCGCTGGGGCGTCAGCTGGGGCTTGGAGGTGCCGATCTATTTCGCGCCGAAGGACTTTGTCGAAATCCCAACGCTCAAGCGCTCCAACGCGTTTGCCATCATCGGGGAAGAATGCCGCAAGACGCGCGAGGGTGTCGGCATTGTTGATACGAGCGGCTTCTCGCGCTTCGAGGTCACCGGCCGGAATGCGGCCGCATGGCTCGACCGCATGATGGCAAGCCGCCTGCCGCGGCCGGGCCGCTGCCGGCTTGCACCCATGTTGAGCCCGACCGGCCGCCTCAAAGGTGACCTGACCCTGTTCAACTGGGGTGATGGCAGCTGGTGGATCATGGGCTCTTACTATTTGCGCCAATGGCACATGCGCTGGTTTCTGGATAATCTCGAGGATGGTGTCTCGGTGCGCGACATATCCGATGCCATTGTTGGATTCGCGCTGGCTGGACCCAAGTCGCGCGAGCTTCTCGAGAGCCTGGCCTCTCACGACCTGTCGAACGCATCGCTCCCATTCATGGGCTGTGCGGAGTTCGATGTGGGTCTTATCCGCGCCAAAGTGGGCCGGCTTTCGGTTGAGGGCGAGCTTGGATACGAACTCAACTGCTCGGCAGCCGAACATGCCACCCTTTACCTCATGCTCAAAGATGCCGGCCGGAAATTCGATGCTGTGGATTTCGGTTTCAATGCCATGAACTCCATGCGTCTCGAAAAGAGCTTCGGCATCTGGTCGCGCGAGTTCATGCAGGGCTATACGCCTGGCATGACCCGCATGGACCGCTGGATCGACTGGCAGAAGGAGGATTTCATCGGCCGCAAAACCGCCCTTGCCGAGCGCGACGGCCGCTCCGCCAAACAGCTCCTCGTCACGCTCGAAATCGATGCTGCCGATGCCGATGCCACCGGCTACGAACCGATCTGGATCGGCGGTAGGCGGGTCGGCTATGTAACATCCGGCGGCTATGGCTATCACGTCGGCAAATCGCTGGCCCTTGCACTGATCGATCGCGGCCATGCGGCCGAAGGCACGGAGCTGGCGGTGCATGTGGTCGGCGTCGAGCGCAAGGCCAGGATCATCGCCGATTCACCGCACGATCCGACGGGCGCCCGCATGCGCGGGTAAGGGGGTTCTCTGAATTCACAAATAGAAAATCCTTCCGCCAGCTTTCGCTTCCGGGTTGAAGGAGGGGTGGAGCGTATCTTCGCGACGGCCTCAAGTATAGTTTCTAACAATGGTGCGACGAGCGCTCCACCCCGGCGTCTTTTTAGAGGTCGGCATTCACGTCACT
>DATFOT010000090.1:0-2974 GCA_035265265.1 Aestuariivirgaceae bacterium
CCCGGCTGTGCGGAAAAAAGTCAACCGGTCAATGCCCGGGGAGCACCAGCAGCTTCGGCCTGTCCGGGAGTGACGCTGCGGAAACTACGATTGTTGGAGATTGCGACACCTCCACCTGCAGGCTCGCCTTGGCACCTTCGACGAACCGGGCAAGGGTCGTCGGTCCGAAATAATGCATCGGGATAACCAGCCGCGCTTTGAGCTCCTTAACCACATTCATCATATTAACCTGCGCCATCGTATAGCCCCCGTCGACCGGCACCATCACGATATCGAGCCTGCCGATCAGAGCCAGGTGCTCCGGCGATAGTTCATGGTGAAGATGACCGAGATGGCCGATGCACAGTCCGGCGATCTCGAAAATGAAGATCGAATTCCCGTCCGGCACCCTGCCCACATAACCGCCGCGGATATCGGTGGTGACATTGCGGATACGCACATCCTCGACCTGCAAATCGTGGCGCACCGGCCCGCCGTCGGGGTTCCATCCGCGCAAGACGTGTTTGATATCGGATTGGGGCGTGTCCGTGTAATGCGAGCGGTGCGCCCGGTTCATCGTCACCACGTCCGGCAGCACGCCGCCCGCATAGCCCGTGTAATCCGTAGCGATCCTCACCCCTTCCGGGCTTTCGATCAGAAATGTCGCATGGCCGATGAAGCTCAGCCTGACCTGGTCCGCCTCAAGAGCCGCAGGAGAGAAAGCAGCGTTTCGGACCCGGGCTGGTCCCTCTGCCATGGCCAGGCAATCCGCGGCAGCCAAGGCGGTGCCGCTGCCGATGAAGCATAGTGCAAAGACGATCAACGTTGCGATGCGGTCCCTGTGCACTGTGGTTCTCCTTGCGCGCTCGCCGACAAAGCCGGCCGGAATCATTGCATGGCCCAATACTTTGGGCGAGTAAGTTTGATATTTTTTTAGCTCACGAATGCGCGATATAGTCTGGAGCAAAGGCGCGGAGCTTAATGACCTGCAGGATAGCCATTATCGGAATGGGCAAGATTGCCCATGACCAGCATGTGCCAGTCATTGCGAAGAACCCGGACTTCGAACTTGCCGCCGTGGTGAGCCAGCGTGGCGTGCATCCGCCGGGCGTGCCGGTTTTCGCCTCCTCCCGCGAACTCTACGAGAAAATCCCAAACCTCGATGCCGTCGCCATCTGTACCCCGCCGGCGGTGAGGCACGCTTTTGCCCGCGAGGCTCTCGCTGCGGCTAAGCATGTCCTGCTTGAGAAACCACCCACGCCCACGCTGGCCGAGCTCTCGCATTTGGAGGCGGCGGCGCGCGGCAAGCGCGTTCTGTTCACGACTTGGCACTCGCGGTTCAACGCCGCCGTTGCCGAAGCAAAGGCGCGTCTTGCCGGCAGCAGCATCCGCAGCCTCGAAGTCGAATGGAAAGAGGACGTACGCCGCTGGCACCCAGGACAGGAATGGATCTGGCAGCCGGGCGGTTTCGGAGTATTCGATCCGGGAATCAATGCACTGTCGATCGTTACTGCGATCATGCCATGGGCGATCTTCGTGAAATCGGCGGAGCTGTTCTTTCCGCGCAATTGCCAGACCCCGATAGCCGCCAGACTTGTCTTCGAACAGGCTGACGATCCTGCAGCGCGCCTGCAGGCTGAATTCGACTGGCGGGAAACCGGCGAGCAGAGCTGGAACATTACCGTCGAGACGGCAGACCGGGGTCTCCTCCGCCTAAGGAACGGGGGTGCACGGCTCGAAATCGACGGCGAGCTGATCGTGGATGCGCCCCTGGCGGAATACGAGGGAATTTACCAGCACTTCGCCAAGCTTTTGGCTTCGGGCGAAAGCGATGTCGATCCGGCACCTCTGCAACTCGTCGCCGATGCCTACATGTTAGGCCGCCGCGTCGAGGTGGAGCCTTTCGAGTGAACATCCGGGATCTCAGGCGCCGAGCAGCTTTTTGAGTTGTTGAGCCACGCCCGGTGCAGCCGCCAGAATGGAATTGCCCCTATGCAGCCCCTCGCCGGCGAAGAAATCATTGGCATATCCGCCCGCGGCCATGACGATGGCGATTCCGCCCGCCGCGTCCCATGAGTTCATATGGGCTTCCCAATATCCATCGAGCCTTCCCTCGCCCACATAGGCAAGGCTGAGCGCACCCGAGCCGAGCCGATTGTATTCGCAATGGGCTGCGAGGCATGTCTCGACCGCGCGCGCATGATCGCCGACCGGCCGGCGAAAGCTGAAACCCAGTCCGACAGTCGCCTCTTCGATTTTCGCGACCGAACTGGGGCGAATGGCCTTGCCGTTCCTGAAGGCGCCTGCCCCCGCCGCGGCAGCATAGAAATCCTCGTTGACGGGATCGTAGATCACGCCAACCTCCGGGCGCCCATCCCGGACGATGCCGAGCGACACGCACCAAAAGGGAATTCCCCTGATGAAATTGCTGGTGCCGTCGATCGGATCGACGACCCAGACGATATTGCTGCCGCGGTTTCGGAACCCTCCTTCTTCGCCGAGCACAGAATCCTTCGGGAACGCAGCGAACACCGCCTCTTCAATCAATTTCTCACACGCCTTGTCCGCCTCCGTTACCATGTCCTGCACGCCCTTGGACGTAACGCCGAGCGTTTCCCGCCGCCCATAGTGATGCATGGCAAGTTCGCCCGCTTTCCTCACGACGTCCTGGGCAATACGGTATCTTTCCGCCAGATCTGCAGTCTTCTCTTCTGATGACATCACAAATCCTCGCAGTATAAACTGGCGCGATAAGGCTTCATCGGCCAATGTGGTCCACAGTTCAAAAGACTTCAAAAGCAAACTAACAGCCAGGAGGAAATAATGAACAAGACATTCGCCATTCTCAAGATTGCTGCAGGTTCCGTCCTTTTTCCCCTGGTTCTGGCGAGCACGGCAGCAGCTCAAGGTGCGCTGACCGTCTATTGCTCGGTCCAGGAAGAATGGTGCCAGCTCATGGTCAATGAATTCCAGCGCGAGACCGGAATAAGCGTTG
>DATFOT010000091.1:0-3648 GCA_035265265.1 Aestuariivirgaceae bacterium
ACCGGATTGCGCAGAGCCTCAAGAGAGGTGGATGCACATGCTGCAAGCGTGAACATCAGCGCGGCAGCAAAAAGCCGGCGCGAACGCCCTAGCAGGCGAGCATACATTCCGGATGAAGTTTTTTGTGGCTGGGCATCGCACCTGGGATTGTAGAAGATTTCGTTCTGCTTGATCCTTGGACTTTGGTCCAACTGATTATAACTGCTGCTGGCTTAGCCAATTGAGTACAACGGAATAGATCAGCGCCATTATCAATGGCCCAAGGAAGATGCCGATCAGGCCCGTGGACAGAACTCCGCCAATAACACCAATAAAAATAACCCATAGCGGAACGCCGGCCCCGCGGCCGATCAAGAGCGGTTTGATGACATTGTCCAATATGTTGATAATTACGCCTAGCACTGCAGTGAACAAGGCTGCATCAGTTTCGCCTTGATATGAGAGCCATAGGGCAACCGGGACCCATACGAGCCAGGTGCCGATCTGAAGCATTGCGGTGCCAAAGCTGAAAATTCCAAGAGCTGCAGCAAAGGGAACGCCGATAATCATGAAGCCGATACCAGTGAGCAATCCCTGGATTAGAGCGGTTCCAATCACGCCTTGCACAACACTGCGGACCGTACGAACGGCCACGTCGAGCAGATTCTCCGCGGAAGTTCCGCCGATCCGAGCTGCAATCCGGTGGAGGAGCGTCGTTGTCGTGGCCTCGGTGACCATGAAAATTCCGGCGAGAACGACCGAGAGGAGCAGCTGGAGAATTACGATTCCAATGGAAGCTCCCATTGTGGCGAGCCATCGAAGCATGGCCCCGAAATAAGGCTTAACGCTTGCCAAGAACGGCTTTGAATCGGCTATTGCCGCAGTCCACTCACCCGCGATCTTTGCCCCAAAGAAAGGAATGTTTCCAATCCATTCGGGCATCGGCGGCACTCTCAACTCCGTCCAGCTGTTGGTCGTGGAGAGCTGGTTTCTGGCGTTTTCAAATGAGGCCGGCAGGAAGCATAAAGGAACTACAATTATCGCCAGCAACGTCAGTACAATGGCTGCTGCTGCAATTTTTGGACGACCACCAGCGAGAGCGGTGAGGTTGCAGTGGAGGGGAGTAAGCGCGACCGCCATGAAGGCGCCCCACACGAGAACACCATAGAGAGGCCGGGCAATCCATAGCCCGGCAAGAATGAGGGCACTTGCCAGCACAATGGCAAGGACACGGTCCGTCGAGCGATTACCGAAGGAATGGACGAAGCGCTCCTGTGCGTCCAAGTCGACCTGCCCTGCCGCGAGTTCATTGACGGGTTCCCGAACCGGACTATGCCATCAGATACTTGGCTGATCTATTGGGCTTAAGGGCAGCTTACTGAGAAGCCAATTCTACGCGAAGAACATTCAAGAAAGGGGCAATCGCCAAGGAAGGAGAACACGCATGAGACCTTGGATCAGTATGGGTCTTGTCGGATTTGGGATCAGCTGGGCGGGTTGCGATAGCGTCGCAGCCCAGTCCGCGACAGTTTGCGATTCCTATGCGAGAAACTACGCGCAAAATGCCAGCCGCCAGGGTCAAGTTATTGGCCGTGGTGCATTGGGGTCGCTCGTGGGCGTCGGCATAGGGGCGGCGTTCGGTGGTGCCGCTGCAGGTGCTGCCATCGGCGGGGGTATAGGGCTGATCAGCGGTGGTTCCTCGCGACAGAAGTCGGCGGATAGAATGTACCGTGCTGCCTATCAGGACTGCATGGCCGGACGCGTACGGTAACCTGTGATGTTCAAAGAACGGAGATCGAAAATGATCGATGTGAGGATAGTCCCGCTGACGGTTTTTGCTGCTGTATCACTCGCTCTAGTATTGCCGAATGCGGCGGCGCAAAATGCAAACGACCGCAAGGTCGAAGACTACACCTGCAAGGATATAATGCGCGAGGGCGGTACCAGTCGCGACACGGCTATTGCATTTCTGCACGGTTTTTTACTTGGTAAGGCAGGCCAGTCAACTTTCAATCTGGAGATGCTCACAAAGCAGACTGATGCATTCATAGACCAATGCCTGGACAACCCAAGTGACAAGGCAATGGACGCGATGATCAAAACCAAATCCTGACAGACATATTGCGTGATTATCTTATGAGCTGATAGATATATGCGGGCGTGACGCCAAGTTTACTGGCAATCTCTTTCACCGGCATTTTGCGCTTACGAGCAGCGCGCGCTTGTTTCCTTAATTGGGCAACACCGGCGCGTGACCGCCGCCTTCGCTCTTTACCGTTGTCTCGGCCCGGCGATGCCGATGCCGCATCAAGCAACTTTTGCGCAACCGTCATCAGCGTCACGAGAAAACGGCGTTCGGCCTTCGTAAGTGTCACTCTGTTTCTCCCGTGAGAACGAAGTTTTTGGCCTTGCGGGCCCGTCTCCTGCATCGCTCCACGGGTGTGTGATATGGGCGACTTCCCACGAAAGTCTTGCTCGTTTCTGCCAAGAATTTGTTCGTGCAGGCCATCTGGGTCATAGGCTCTTATTCGTTCGTCTTTGATGTCCCTGTCAGTCGTGCTTTCCTTAAACCGCGGAAGCACAGCTAGGTGGCCATCGCCAGAACTCCATTGGACCTAAGGCCACCTTACGGCCATCTGGATATTTTGCATTCATGGGCCGGATGAATGTGGGGTTAGTCGGTTGGTGTGGAGGGTCAGTCCATGAGTGCTAAGATAGCAGAGTTCGCCTTGCTCGGAGCGGTTGCGATTACAGGCTTCCTTTTCGCCGCTCCAGCTAAGGCGGCAGATATCCCCGTCGCAGTCGAGGAGCCCTCGGCGTTTGGCTGGTATGTTGGGCTATTCGGCGGTGCCAAGTGGGGGGAGGGCGATCTTAAACAGCACGACGAGCGTGACTGCGCATATTTATATTGCACATTGAGCTTCGATGATGATTTCAATGGCGAGCTCGGCAATGGCTGGATTTTCGGCGGCGTTGTCGGCGCGCAGATCACCGAAAATTTCCGTGCCGAACTCGAAGTGTCCCACGCTCGAATTGATACCGACTCCGATCTCCATATCACGGCCTATGACAAGGAAGTTTATGACTGGGACGAAAATCATCACGACAGCGATAATCTCTCCGAAACCTTCATTCTCGGTAATTTGTGGTTCGACTGGCCGATTTCTACCTGGCTCGCGCCTTATATCGGTGGCGGTGCCGGTATCGCCAAGGTGAATGGCTCGTTTGGCGCCAGCGACGACGAGTATTTCTCGTTGAATGTCGATGCGGATGACTGGGCATTCGCCTGGCAGTTGGGTGCCGGTCTGAGGTTTGGAGTGTCCGAACACTTTGCCATTGATGCTGGTTATCGTTTCAAGGCCATCAACAATGTGGAGCTTGATGCAGAGTTCTGTGGCGGCGAATGCAATATACTGGGCCACCATGGGGACGATGATTTCGACATCCATGAGCATGTCGTGCAGGTCGGCGTCACTATGGGATTCTAAAGAGGAGTACGTGCGGCTCGGAAGCCACGGCAGCTAAGCAGGAGCTGTGGTGGTCCTCAGAGCGCGGGCGACGGGCCTAGCTCTCTCTGCCTCGGCAAGGGGAAGTCTGACACAAAATATCCCGCCCCCAAGAGAGCCGTTCGCGGCCCAAATGCGGCCGTTGTGCGTCTCGACTATTGTT
>DATFOT010000092.1:0-3823 GCA_035265265.1 Aestuariivirgaceae bacterium
CCTGGAGCAGATGCCCAAGAGCGGGCCGGTCAAGCTGGAGGACCACAAGGTCACGCCGCCGCCGCGGGCCGAGATGAAGCGCTCGATGGAGGCGCTCATCCATCATTTCAAGCTCTACACCGAGGGCTACAAAGTGCCGCCGGGCGAAGTCTATGCTGCGGTCGAGGCGCCAAAAGGAGAGTTCGGCGTCTATCTGGTGTCCGACGGGACCAACAAACCCTATCGCTGCAAATTGCGGGCGCCGGGATTTGCCCATCTGCAAGCCATGGATTTCCTGTGCCGGGGCCACATGCTGGCCGACGTATCGGCCATCCTCGGTTCGATCGACATCGTCTTCGGCGAGGTGGATCGATGAGCCACAGGTCCATCGTCGCGATCAAGGTGCGGGCATGAGCGTTCGCCGTCTCGATCCCGTCCAGCCCGAAAGTTTCAGCTTCACTCCTGAAAACCTGGCCTGGGCCCTAGGCCAGATGGGGAATTATCCGCCCAACAAGCAGGCCTCCGCGGTGATCCCGATCCTGTGGCGCGCGCAAGAGCAGAATGGCGGATGGACATCGCGAGCGGCGATCGAATATGTCGCGAAGCTTCTCGATATGAGCTTCATCCGCGTCTATGAAGTGGCAACCTTCTATACGATGTTCTATCTGTCGCCGGTAGGCAGCAAGGCTCATGTCCAGGTGTGCGGAACCACTCCGTGCATGTTGCGGGGTGCGGAGGATCTGATCAATGTCTGCAAGCGGCGTATTCACAATGAGCAGCATCGGTTGTCGGCGGATCGAGGTTTTTCCTGGGAAGAGGTGGAGTGCCTCGGCGCCTGCGTGAATGCGCCCATGGTGCAGATCGGGAAGGATACGTTCGAGGATCTGACCCCTGAGATGTTCGAGCGAATTCTTCAGGATATCGTCCAGGGTAGACAAGCGAAGCCCGGCTCGCAGATCGGCCGGCAATCATCTGCACCCCAGGGCAAGCTCACTTCGCTCACCGACAAAACCCTTTACTCCGGGCAACGCGTTTTCAAGCGCATCGAAGCACCGCCGCCCGCTCCTCCGGCAAAAGCTCCCGAGCCAGAGAAGGCGAAAGAGGCAGCCGCGGTAACCAAGGGACCATCGGCGCCTGCCGATGCCCAGCCGGCCAAACGTGCAGCGGCGGAGATCCAGCGCACGCCCGGCGCTGCAATTGCCGGAAGCCCCGGGCCAGCGGAGAAAGAGAAAGCGCGAAAGGCGGCGGCCCGGCAAAAGACCGACAAGGCGGAAAGTCCGGCCGGCCGGTCCAGTCCGAAGCTGCCGCCCGTCAAGAAGGATCCTGCCTGATGCTTTCGGACAAGGACCGCATCTTCACAAATCTCTACGGCATCCACGATCCAGGACTCGATGCCGCGAAGCGGCGCGGCTGCTGGATCGACACCAAGACCTTTATCGACAAAGGCCGAGAATGGATGATCAATGAGATGAAGGCGTCGGGCTTGCGCGGCCGCGGCGGAGCGGGTTTTCCAACCGGCCTCAAATGGTCGTTCATGCCGAAGCAGGTTGGCGACAGGCCGCACTATCTCGTGGTCAATGCCGATGAGTCGGAACCGGGTACCTGCAAGGACCGTGACATCATGCGTCACGATCCGCATCTGTTGATCGAGGGTTGCCTGCTCGCCAGCGCAGCCATGTCGGCGCATGTATGCTATGTCTATGTCCGTGGCGAATTCATTCGCGAAAAAGAAGCGCTGCAGCGAGCGGTCGACGAGGCCATTGCGGCGCGGCTGATCGGCAAGAACAATATTCACGGCTGGGACTTCGATCTCTATGTGCATCACGGTGCGGGTGCCTATATCTGTGGCGAAGAGACGGCACTGCTCGAGAGCCTGGAGGGCAAGAAGGGATTGCCGCGGCTGAAGCCGCCGTTTCCGGCCAACGTCGGGCTTTACGGCGCACCGACGACGGTGAACAACGTCGAATCCATTGCCGTGACCGGAACGATTTTCAGGCGCGGGGCAGGCTGGTTCGCCAAGCTCGGGCGGCCCAACAACACGGGCACGAAGCTCTTCTGCATCTCGGGTCATGTCAACAAGCCGTGCAATGTCGAGGAAGAAATGGGAATTCCGTTCCGGGAGCTCATCGACCGGCATTGCGGCGGCATAAGGGGCGGCACCGAAAATCTCCTGGCGGTCATTCCAGGGGGATCGTCGGTTCCCCTCGTTCCGGCACAGCAGATCATAGATTGCCCGCTCGATTTCGACAGCCTGCGCGATCTGAAGTCAGGGCTGGGTACAGCAGCGGTCATCGTCATGGACAAATCAACAGACGTGATTAGGGCGATATCGCGCATAGCCTATTTCTACAAGCATGAGTCCTGCGGCCAGTGCACGCCGTGCCGAGAGGGAACGGGTTGGATGTGGCGCGTACTGGAGCGGATGGCGAGGGGAAGGGCCGAAAAGCGCGAGATCGACATGCTGCTCGACGTGTCCTACCAGATCGAGGGCCACACGATCTGCGCGCTCGGTGATGCAGCGGCGTGGCCGGTGCAGGGCCTGATACGACATTTCCGCTCCGCAATAGAGCAAAGAATCGATCAATATTCCGCCAACCCCGATCCGGAGGGCGCCGTAAGGCGCATGGCTGCCGAATGAGCAGCCTGAAGGAACCGCCATGCCGAAATTGAAAGTCGACGGCACAGAGATCGAGGTGGCTAACGGGCTCACTCTGCTGCAGGCGTGCGAGATGGCCGGCGCGGAGGTGCCACGGTTCTGCTATCACGAGCGGCTGTCGATCGCCGGCAATTGCCGCATGTGCCTGATTGAGGTCAAGGGTATGCCCAAACCCCAGGCATCCTGCGCCATGTCGGTCGATGATCTCAGGCCTGGCCCCAATGGTGAACCGCCCGAGCTCTTCACCCGCACCAAGGCGGTAAAGAAAGCGCGGGAAGGCGTGATGGAATTTCTGCTGATCAACCATCCGCTCGACTGCCCGATCTGCGACCAGGGCGGAGAATGCGATCTCCAGGACCAGGCCATGGCGTATGGGATCGACAAGAACCGGTTCGGTGAAAACAAGCGGGCCGTCGAGGACAAATACATCGGGCCTCTGGTCAGCACGCAGATGAACCGTTGCATTCACTGCACGCGCTGCGTGCGGTTCAGCGCGGAAGTCGCCGGCGTCGAGGAGCTCGGCGCCATCGGCCGCGGCGAAGACCTGGAGATCACCACCTATCTCGAGCGGGCGATGACGTCGGAGCTCCAGGGGAATGTAATCGATCTTTGCCCGGTAGGGGCGCTCACTTCGCGACCTTATGCATTCAAGGCGCGGCCTTGGGAACTCAGAAAGACCGAGTCCATCGACGTTATGGACGGGCTTGGCGCCAATATCCGCGTGGATGTGCGCGACCGCGAAGTGATGCGCATCCTTCCGCGCGAGAATGATGATGTGAATGAGGAGTGGATTTCAGACAAAACCCGCTTCGTGTGGGACGGGCTGAGGACCCAGCGGCTCGACCGGCCCTATGTGAAAGAGAATGGCAGGCTCAGACCGGCATCATGGCAGGAGGCCTTTGCCCTGATTGCCGAGAAACTCCGATCCGCCGAGCCGGCGAAGACAGCTGCAATTCTGGGCGATCTCAATGCAGTCGAGGAGATGTATGCGCTCAACCAGCTGATGAAGAGCCTGGGCGTGGCGAATATCGACTGCCGCCAGGATGGCTCGCCCTTGGGCGAGAAGGGCGGACGGGCCGGCTATCTGTTCAACGCGACCATCGCCGGCATCGAAGAGGCCGATGCGGTGCTGCTGATCGGCACCAATCCCCGACAGGAAGCGCCGGTGCTCAATACCAGGATCCGCAA
>DATFOT010000093.1:0-4548 GCA_035265265.1 Aestuariivirgaceae bacterium
GGGCACCATGCCCGAAGAGCCCGCATCCGGCACCGCTTCGCAGGAGCCTGCTGCCGCACCTGAAGGCCAGGCGGTTCAAGGCGAGCAGCCCGCTGCCCAGCCCGAAGGCCAGGCGGTTCAAGGCGAGCCCGTTGAGAAGAAGAAGGCGCAGGAGGCGACTGAGGAGCAGCCCGCTGCCGAAACAGAAGGCCAGGCGGTTCAAGGCGAGCAGCCAGTGAAAAAGAAAAAGGTGCAAGAGGCGGCTGAGGAGCAGCCGGCCAGCACCGAAAAGGCGCTTGAGGCCGCTCCGCAAACAGCCCCTGAGGGACAGGCCGCCGAGCAGCCGCAGAAGAAGGAACAGAAAAAAGCATGCGACCCTGCCAAGGAGCAGTGCGCGACGGAGTAGTCCTTTTTCAAGAAAGAGACGGCGCCACCGGTCCCAAGCCGGTGGCGTCTTATTTTGACCCAGCATCTAGCGGGCGATAGGCGACCGCGATCAGGGCTGCGATGCGTGCATTGTGGCTGATGAGGGCCTTGTTGGCAGCCATGCTGCGGCCGCCCGTGAACTCCGACACCCGCGCCAGGAGATATGGCGTGACATCCTTCTGGGCGATTCCCTGCGCCTGAGCCGCCGATAATGCTTTTTCGATTGCGGCATCGATCGCCCGCCCGTCAAGTCCGTCGGCCTCAGGGATCGGATTGGCGATCAGCACGCCGCCGCCGCCCATTGCCCAGTGGCAGGCGATTGCCTCGGCGACACTCTCTGGATTGTCAAATCGCTGATCGAGGCTTACCCCGCTGCTGCGCGAGAAAAACGCCGGGAACTCCGACGTGCGATAGCCAAGGACCGGCACGGAGAGTGTTTCTAGAATTTCGGCCGTTTTGCCGATGTCGAGGATCGACTTCACGCCTGCCGACACCACAGCCACCTGGGTCCGCGCCAGCTCGGCAAGATCGGCCGATATGTCGAAGCTTGTTTCCGCGCCGCGGTGAACCCCGCCGATGCCGCCCGTGGCGAATACCCTGATGCCTGCGCCGGCCGCAATGCACATGGTTGCGGCAACCGTGGTTCCCGCCGTTGCACCCCTTGCCGTCAGCGGGCCGATGTCGCGCCGTGATGCTTTACTGGCATCGGCGGCCTTTGCCAGCATGGCGATTTCCGATTTGCTCAAGCCCGCACGCAATCTGCCCGCTACGATCGCTATGGTCGCTGGAAAGGCGCCGTTCTCTTGAACGATTCGTTCCGCTGTAAGAGCGGTCTCGAGATTTTCAGGATAAGGCAGCCCATGGGTGATAATTGTCGATTCGAGGGCCACGAGCGGCCGTCCGTCATCCCTCGCTCGCAGAACGTCCTCCGAAATTTGAATGAGATCGCTCCTCATCGCCCGTTGGCCTCGGCCACGATCCGCTGCCGCCGCTCAGCTTCGTTCCTGTCGAATTCTTCCGGAATGGATCTCGGCGAGCTGAGGGCGGCCTGAGCGCAGGCCATGCCGAGTTCGACCGCCTGGCGCAGGCTCGCTCCTTCGAGACAGCCGAGAAACGCTCCCGCGGCCAGGGCATCGCCGGCACCACTCACATTCGCGACCTCGGTCTGCGGCATTGTCAGCGTGAAGATGCCGGTTTCGTCGCCGGCTCTGACGCCATGCCGGCCCTCGCCGAGAGTGACTGCCTGGGCGCCACGACGGCGCAAGGCTGCGACGGCCTGATCGGGCCGGTCCGTGCCGGCAAGGGTCATTGCTTCGTCACGGTTGAGGCACAAAAGGCGGATCCCTCTAAGATCGTTTCCAAGCCGCTGCGACTTCGCCAGTGAAACTGCATCGATGGCAAGCGGCAGATGAGCTTTCCGGCAGTGCGTGCGCAGCGTGGTGAGCGCGTCGGTGGCCAGATTGCAGTCGGCGAACACACCCGCAATCTTGCCGGCCGCTGCCAAAGGAGTCTCGCAGAACCGCTCGTCCATGTCGTCGAAAATATCCATGTCGGCAACAGCCGCAAAGAGCTCGCCGCGATGGAACACGCCGATATATTCGGCCGTCCGTCTTTGCCTGTTCACCGCAACGAGTGCGCCGTCGATGCGGCAGGCCTCAATCCGCCTCTTGAGCCCTGCGCCTGCCTCATCCGCGCCCACCATGCTGGCCAGCACCGCTTCTGCACCGAGCCGAACCAGCACCTCCGCGGCATTTCGGGCCACGCCGCCGTCGCTTGTCCAACCCCATGCCGGGTTGGAGGTGCCGATTCTCGGCGCTTCTGCCGTTTCATAGAAACGATCGATGGCGGCGCCGCCGATGCACAGGATGCGCCTTGGCGCTGCTACTGGCTTGCCCAGATGATCCGCGCGATCCACACCACGTCCTCGGCGGAGACCGACTTCGTCTCATGGTCGGGATTGAACGAGGCAAGTTCGATCGATTTAGCCGACTGCCGCTGCAGGATCTTCGCCATCACCTCGCCGCGCTTCGTGCGCACCACCACGCGGTCTCCCCGCCTGATATTGCCGTTCGGCGAGACGATGATGATATCGCCCTGCCGGTAGACGGGCTGCATGCTGTCGCCGGTGATCTCCAGCGCATAGGCATTGAGATCCTTCACCCCGGGCACGGTGATCTCGTCCCATCCGCTGCCGACCGGAAATCCCGCATCGTCGAAATAGCCGCCCTTGCCGGCCTTGGCGAAGCCGATGAGAGGTATTGTCGTCCTCATCTTCTCCATGCCCTTGCGTCCGGTGAGCAGGATCATGAACTCATCGACACTGCTCCCGACCGCCCCGATCACCTTCGAAATGCTCTCTGTCGTCGGCCAGCGCTCGCGCCCTTCCGGGCCTTTGCGCTTGGAGGGATTGAAGGCGGTGGGATCCAGCCCTGATTTTTTTGCCAGCGCCGAGGCCGAAAGACCGTGTTTTTCAGCGAGCGCGTCGATAGCGCCCCAGACTTGCTTATGTGTCAGCATTGCCGCTTCCTCTTTGCAACTTGCATCAATTCCTAGGAAGTAATGCCGTGTTCTGCAGCGTTTGTCTAGGGGGTTGAAGCGGTTTTCGGCAAACTTTAGGTTCCGAGGGCTATGGACCCAGGGCACCCTTCGCTTCTCTTTAAAATTTGTGCTTTGGCCGATTGGAGCGCTTCCGTCGCGACAGGCACCTACCAGGGGTCGGCCGACGACCGGCGCGATGGCTTCATTCATCTCTCGGCCGCTAACCAGCTTCCGCGCGCTCTTGAGACCCATTTTGGCCGTCGGACCGGTCTGGTCCTCATCGCCCTAGAGGCGGCAGCCCTCGGCCCTGGCTTAAAATGGGAACCCTCGCGCTCCGGCGCGCTCTTTCCCCATGTTTACGGACCATTGCCGGCCTCGGCCGCTTTGTGGGTTCGCGAGATCCCGGATTCCGGCCGTGATGAATTTCTGCGTGGGCTGGTCGGGCCATGAGGGCCTACAGCCTACTCCGTCCGCTTCTGTTCATGCTTCCACCGGAACGCGCGCACCTTTTGGCCCTTGCGGCACTTGAAAGGCGCCTGCTGCCGGAAAGGCGTCAGCCCGTTACGTTGAAAGTCGAGCTTTGGGACCTGACCTTTCCCAATCCGATCGGTGTCGCCGCCGGTTTCGACAAGAATGCCGAGGCGGCCTGCGGCCTGTTTTCCCTCGGCTTCGGCTTCGTCGAAGTCGGGACATTGACGCCATTGCCACAGCCTGGCAATCCCCAGCCCCGCCTGTTCCGCCTCCTCGAAGATGGGGCGCTGATCAACCGTCTGGGCTTCAACAATTCCGGCCATGCCGCCGCTCTTGCCGGGCTGAGGGCGCGCGCTGCATCGGGGATCATCGGCGTCAACATCGGGGCCAATAGGGATTCTGCCGATCGTATCGGCGATTATGTGAAGGCCCTCGGCACGTTCAACGACACCGCGAGCTATATCGCCGTCAATATCTCCTCGCCCAATACGCCCGGCCTTCGCGCCCTTCAGTCGCAGAAGGAATTGAGTCTGCTCTTGAGCCGCCTGACCGAAACTCGCCGTGCCTTGTCCAATCCCAAGCCCCTGCTTCTCAAAATCGCGCCAGACCTCTCGAACGAGGAGCTTGCCGACATTGCCGAACTGTCGCTTGCCAACGGCATCGACGGCCTGATCATCTCCAACACAACCCTCAGCCGGCCATCGCTGAGGTCGTCCCATGCCTCGGAGCAGGGCGGCCTCTCCGGCCGGCCCCTTTTTGAACTTTCGACGCGCAAGCTCGCGCAGTTCTATCATCTCACCAGAGGAAGATTGCCGCTGATTGGCGTTGGCGGTGTTTCCTCTGCTGAAACCGCTTGGCAGAAAATCCGGGCCGGCGCTTCGCTCGTTCAGCTCTACACCGCTTTGATCTATGAGGGGCCCTCGCTCGTCGGCGACGTGGTGGAGGGCCTCGCTCAAAAGCTCAAGGCGTCCGGGAAAAATTCGCTTCGCGAAATCACCGGCACCGGCGTTTCCGATTGGCTCTAGGCGGCCTGGAAGCTCGCCCTTTCGAGCGCCGGCAGGCGCACGCCGAGCGTGATGGCGCGTATCACGAAAAATATATTGAGTGCCAGCCACAGGCCATGGTTGCCCCATG
>DATFOT010000094.1:0-11666 GCA_035265265.1 Aestuariivirgaceae bacterium
GGCGGAGTAGCTCAGTTGGCTAGAGCAGCGGAATCATAATCCGTGTGTCGGGGGTTCAATTCCCTCCTCCGCTACCAAACTCAACGTGTTGGGAGAATTTTCGCGGCGCGAGTGGTAGGACCATCCGGCCATGGAGTGAGCCTTAGCGGGGTTGACCAAACCAAGTCGAGGCGCTGCTCAGGCGACAGCCCCCGCAAGAGTCTGCCTTCTGTTCTCCCTCAGCATGAATACCAGGAAGCCCGCGATCACCGCTGTGCCGAAAGCAAGCCACCACATCTCATTGTAGCGGGCAAATAGATCGAAAAGATAACCTCCTGCCCAGGCACCTAAAGCGCCACCCAAAGCGTGACCACCGGAGATTAGACCCATAGCCAGTCCCATGATTCGCAAGCCAAGGTGTGATGCAACAAGGCTTGCGGTTGGCGGCACAGTCGAATAGTCAAAGATGCCGTAGATGACCGCGAACAGAAACATCATCTCATAACTTGTCCCCACATTCATGAGAACGATGAACGACAGCGAGCGCACGAGATAAATGGACCCCAAGAGCAAGGGGCGATTCACCCGGTCGGTCAGATAGCCAGACAAGAACATGGCACCGAAGTTGATCGCCGCAGTGAGCCCGTAAATCCCCGAGGCAGGCACCGGCGGGAAACCGCAATAGGCGGCATAAGGCAGGAAGTGGGTTTCGATCGCTCCCGTCGTCGTGACACCACAGATAAAAAAGCTCCAGTAGAGGATGTGAAATGTTGGATTGGTGATCAGGAACTTGAGGCGGCCCCATAGAGGTTCAGCCGACAGCGTTTCGCTTTTCTCAACGGTCTCAGAATGCCGCTGCTTGAGCATGACCCAGATCACCACCGCCATGATGCTGCAAACGATGCCCATCGCAGCCATACTCCAGCGCCATGAGAAATAAGTAAGGCTGAGAGCAAGGAGTGGCACCGTCAGGAATTGGCCTGCCGTTGCACCTGAATTGGCAATGCCGGTTGCTAACCCGCGATTTTCTTTGAACAGCTTGGCAAGAGCCGTGGAAATGAGATGCATGTTGGCAGTGGCAAAACCCAAGCCCCCCACAATGCCATATGCCAGAACAAAAATACCTGCAGCAGGTAAGACGGCGAAGGTGAACAGCCCTAAACTTATGACCAGAAGCCCCGCCACCAACATATTGCGGGCACCAAAGCGGTCGGCAAGATTCCCGGCAACCGGTGAAAATATCGCCATGACGATCAGTGCCACCGATTGACCAGAGCCGATAAAAGTCTTCGACCAGCCAAGGCTTCTAACCCATTCATCCGTCATAATCGCCACCGATTGACGAGCTGACATGACTATGGCGAGCGTCCCGAAGCACAGCCAAACAACAATCCATGGATTGATACGGAGTGACGACTTCAACTTTGCTGCTCCAAAGCCCGCTTATTAGAAATCGGCGTTACACGGCCTCGAGGTTAGCGTCATGTCGCTCTTGTCGGCTTGCTAATTGCCTGGGGATGTGAAAAGCGCCCCGTTCAGGATACAGTGGGCCATGATAGAGACGACGAAAATTCGCAAAAACTTGTATGATCTCGCCAGGGCTCTCAGTCGTTGGGAGGGTGAGGGCGGAGCTGAGGAGTCGTGGCAAGGACCGGACAGCGCGCTTCACAAAGCTGAAGAACGTATTTTGCGGTGTCTTGGTGCCGCTGTCATTCTTCAATGGAACGATCTCCCTACCGAAATTCAACGGAACCTCTTCGATGATGCTGCATCCATGAGCGACCCGCAGCGGAGATTTCAACTTAAGCAACAGATCGCCCGATTTCTGCATAGTCATAAGGATGACTCCGATTGAATCCGGCCAGGTTGCGCTGGCACAACCATAATTTTTGTGATGTAGCCCCTTGTTATCTGTAGTTGAGGCCCCATGTTTTTAGCACTCAATCGTCAGAGTGCCAGTCCGAGGTGCAACTACAGCTGCATCCCGCACAACTCAAAATCCATTGAAACGGAGTAAGCCTAATGAAATTTCGTCCTCTGCACGACCGCGTTGTTCTGCGCCGTATGGAAGAAGATTCAAAGACCAAAGGCGGCATCATCATTCCTGACACGGCTCAGGAAAAGCCCATGCAAGGCGAAGTGACTGCGGTTGGACCAGGCGGACGTGATGAGAGCGGCAAACTGATCCCTATCGATTTGAAGTCGGGGGATAGGGTGCTGTTCGGCAAATGGTCGGGCACCGAAGTCAAGATTGAAGGCGAAGAGCTCCTGATCATGAAGGAGTCGGACATCCTGGGGGTGATCGAAGAGAAAGTCGCCAGGAAAGCCGCAGCCTAACGGCTTTTTGAGAAATCCCGAAACAACACAATAAGGAGCCTTAACTATGGCTGCCAAAACGGTAAAATTTGGTTCAAGCGCCCGTGAACAGATGCTTCGCGGCGTCGATATTCTCGCCAACGCGGTGAAGGTTACCCTGGGGCCGAAGGGCCGCAATGTGGTAATCGACAAATCCTACGGCGCACCCCGCACCACCAAGGACGGTGTAACCGTGGCGAAAGAGATCGAGCTTGAAGACAAGTTTGAGAACATGGGCGCACAGATGGTGCGCGAAGTCGCCTCAAAAACCAATGACGAGGCGGGCGACGGTACGACCACTGCCACTGTCCTGACCCAAGCCATTGTGCGTGAAGGCGCGAAATATGTCTCAGCCGGGATGAACCCGATGGACCTGAAGCGCGGAGTCGAGATGGCCGTTACTGCCGTCGTCGAGAATCTGAAGAAGCAGACCAAAAAAATTAAGTCGTCGGACGAGATCTCCCAGGTTGGGACTATCGCGGCAAATGGCGACAAGGAAATAGGCGAAAAAATCGCTGAAGCCATGCAGAAAGTCGGCAACGAAGGGGTGATTACAGTCGAGGAGTCCAAAGCGCTCGAGTTTGAACTCGAGGTCGTCGAAGGCATGCAGTTCGACCGCGGTTATCTTTCGCCCTATTTCGTCACCAACGCCGACAAGATGGTAGCGGAGCTCGAAGAACCCTATATTCTCCTGCATGAAAAGAAACTTTCCAATCTGCAGTCAATGCTGCCCATCTTGGAAGCGGTGGTGCAATCTGGCCGTCCGCTTCTGATCATTTCTGAAGATGTCGAAGGCGAGGCTTTGGCTACCCTGGTTGTCAATAAATTGCGTGGCGGCCTCAAGGTTGCTGCCGTGAAGGCACCAGGCTTCGGCGATCGCCGCAAAGCCATGCTTGAGGATGTTGCCATCCTTACCGGAGGCCAGCTCATCTCCGAAGAGCTTGGTATCAAGCTTGAGAATGTGAAACTCGATATGCTCGGCAGCGCCAAGCGCGTGCGCATCGATAAAGAGAACACGACAATCGTTAGTGGAGCCGGCAAGAAGCCCGAAATTAGCGGCCGCATTGCACAGATCAAGGCGCAGATCGAGGAAACTACCTCGGACTATGATCGAGAGAAGCTTCAAGAACGGCTTGCCAAGCTCGCAGGCGGTGTTGCGGTGATCAAGGTCGGCGGCGCGACAGAAGTGGAAGTCAAAGATCGCAAGGACCGCGTTGATGATGCCCTTAATGCAACCCGCGCTGCAGTTGAAGAAGGCGTTGTGCCAGGCGGGGGTGTAGCACTGCTCAGGGCAAAGAAGTCGGTCGAAGCCCTCAAATCCGACAATCCCGACATTCAGGCGGGCATCAACATCGTGTCCAGAGCACTTGAAGCGCCGTTGCGTCAGATCGTCGAGAATGCCGGTGTTGAAGGCTCGATTGTTGTCGGCAAAGTGCTCGAAAAATCCGGCAACTTCGGTTTTGACGCCCAGAAGGAGCAATATGTGGACATGGTTCTGGCCGGCATTATCGATCCGACCAAGGTGGTTCGCGTGGCTCTCCAAGATGCAGCTTCGGTAGCAGCTCTGCTCATAACAACAGAAGCCATGGTCGCTGAAACGCCAAAGGAAAAGGCCCCGGTGATGCCGACAGGGGGTGGCATGGGTGGAATGGGCTATTGATCAACAGGCTTGGCACCCTGAGACACTGACACTAGCGTGCGTAATGTCGAAGGCCCTGAGCAGGGAGTTCAGGGCCTTCATTGCATTCTCCGGGAGGCGCTCTAGGGGATCGGGGGAATGTATGGGTGCGCTTGCTCCGGGTTGCTTTACATCTTCGACCAAGCACCGGCCTTTTCAAACGCGGCGGCAGCGCGCAGCACCGTTGCCTCATCATAACGACGACCGATGAGCATCAATCCGATCGGCAGGCCATCGCTCATTCCGCAGGGCACATTCATACCTGGATGGCCGCTCGCATCGAACGGACAAGTATTGGCAACCATGTCCAGGGCGCGGCCGACATATTCCTCACGAGAGCTGCCGTGCGCAGGGATCGGTGTGGGCAGGAAACGGATGGTGGGCATGGCGAGGAGATCGAACCGCGCCAACACGTCATCATAGGCCTGGCGCAGAGCCCATTTCAGGTTCTGGGCTTTTGCATAGTAGCGGCCGTGATAATAACGGTGCATGTATTCGCCCATAAACAGCACCATCTTCACGGTTTCTGCCATGTCGTTCGGCCGTGAGCGCCAGCCCCGGGCATAGGCGTCAAGCAGACTGGTGGTATAGGTGCCTTCCCAGCCATAACCCAGCCCGTTGCCCTTGATCATCACCTCGGTTGCTCCCTCGATGATGATGGCATTCCAGATATCGAAACCGGCAATGTGCATCGGGATCGAAACCTCCTCCACCGTCGCACCGAGTTGACGCAAGCGGTCAATGGCCGCTTTCACTTTTTGGTCAACGGCAGGTTGACTGTCGGGCCGGCCAAAGCCCTCCGAGACCACGGCGATCCGGAGTCCTTTGGACTCGGCGCTCAGCGCACCCATGTAATCCTGGGTCTTGCACTCCATCTGACGCGGATCGCGGTTGTCGGGACCGGCGATCGCCGTCAGCAGCCGGGCCACATCCTCGACCGTACCTCCCATGGGCCCACAGTGATCGAGCGTCGGCTCGATAGGCATCACACCGGTATAGGGAACGAGGCCGTGAGTCGGTTTCAGTCCATAAACGCCAGTCCAGCAGGCCGGCATCCGGATAGAGCCGCCCTGGTCCCCGCCCAGTGCGGCGTTCACTTCGCCGGTGGAGATAGCGACGGCGCTGCCGCTCGACGATCCGCCGGCGGAGTGGGTGGGCTTGTGCGGGTTTCTCACCGGCAGCGGTTTCGAGGTGTGGCTGCCTCCCGAAAAGCACAGGTCCTCACAGGTCGTCTTCCCTAGGATTGTGCCTCCGGCGTCGAGGATTCGTGTGACAACTGTTGCATCGACATCCGGCACGTAATTTTCGAGCACACGTGAGCCGTTCATGAGCGGCAACCCGGCAACGCACACATTATCCTTCACAGCGATCTTTTTGCCGGCCAAGATGCCGCTCGGAGCGCCAGTGATCGTCGATTTCCAAGCCCAAGCGTTGTAGGGATTGTCCTTCGCTTCCGGCCTAGCGCCCGTGGTGCGCGGGTATTTCACGGGCGGCCTGGGCTCAACCAACGCATCCAGCCGATCGTAGGAAGGAGCGATACTCGCGAGCAGGCCGGCAAAGGACTGAACGTCGGCCGCCGTCAAGTTCATACCATAGCTCTCGGCTATCTCGATAATCTGTTCTGCGGACGGCGGTTGAATGGGCATGACATTCATCTCCAGTTAAATTGCAAGATACTCTTTCATGACCTCACTGCGCGAGACCGCCTGACGTGAGCCCTGCGCAACTATGCGGCCCTTTTCGAGAACGATAAAGCGGTCAGTCAAGCCGAATACCAGGGGCACATTCTGCTCCGCAATTAATATACTAATGCCGCTGCTTCGGCTGATTTCGCCGAGCGTCATGCCGATCTGAGTCACCAGAGTCGGCATGATACCATCAGAGGGCTCGTCAAGCAGCATGATGAGAGGGTCGGTCATGATCCCGCGCCCTATGGCGAGCATCTGCTGCTCGCCGCCGCTCATTGTCCCGGCAAGCTGGTTGAGCCGCCCATGGAGATGGGGAAAATAACTCAAGATCTCGTCGGTGCGATTGCGCTTTTTGCGGCCCGATGCGATGCGGCCCATCTCAAGATTCTCCCAAACCGTCAGCTTCGGGAAAATTCCGCGGCCTTGGACGACTGTGGTTATTCCCAATGCCGCCCGCTGGTGAACAGAAAGCGCAGAGATATCCTCTCCATTCAATCTGACTGCGCCCGAATGCGCCGGCAGGATGCCGGCAATAGCACGGATCAGCGTGGACTTGCCCATACCATTGCGCCCGAGAACACCTAGGATCGCACCCTCATCCAGGCGAAATGAAATGTCGAACAGGACCGCGATATTGCCGTAGCCGGAATGCACGCCTTCCAGCTCAAGCATGACCAGTCCCCAGGTAGACTTGCCTTACTTGTTCGTCCTCTGCGATTTCTTCGAAGCTCCCTTCGCGCAGCGTGCGTCCGAGGTGCAGAACGGTAATCGGAGCGCGCAAATTTCGAATGAAGTTGATGTCATGCTCGATGATGATCACAGAAAGGCTGCGATCAGTTGCCAGATGCTGCACGAGCTGACCTGTGGCCGCTGTTTCCTCGCTCGTCATGCCCGCCGTTGGCTCGTCGAGCAAAAGCAGCTCGGCTTCATTGGCCAGAAGCAGGCCGATTTCCAACCACTGGCGTTGGCCGTGAGAGAGGAATTGTGCGGGTAAGTCGCGCTGCTCGCGAAGGCGGATGGAGTCGAGGATGTGATTAATGGCGCGGTGGCGTTCAGCGCGGGACCGCTTCCGCCTGAGACTTGCCAGTTCGAGATTGTCATAGGCGCTCAAGCCTTCAAAAACGCTGGGCGTCTGAAATTTACGACCAATTCCCATCCTTGCGCGCAGCGGAACCGAGCTATGGGTGATATCGCTGTCTTTGAACCACACGCGGCCAGCCGTCGGAGTAACGTGGCCAGAGATCATGCTGAGGAACGTAGTTTTGCCGGCACCATTCGGCCCGATCACGCAGCGGACCTCACCTTTTTCGAGCAGAAAAGTAATGTTCTCATTGGCCACGAGGCCGCGAAAGTGCTTGGTGAGTTTTTCGGTTTTAAGCAGAGCGGCCACGTTTTTGAACTCGAAAAAGCGTTTCGACCAACCCAGCGAGCCCCTCCCGGAAAGAGGCAATCGCGGCGATGAAGATGAGCCCCTGAATCAATGGCCAGTAGTTCTGAATGGTCTTAATGCTCGACAGATAATTCGACAAGGAGGCAACGATGATGGCGCCTGCGAATGCGCCGATGAGTGACCGGCGGCCGCCAATGGCCACCCAAATGACAACTTGCGTGGAGAAGAGCACGCCGGCATTAGACGGGTGAGCGAAATTGGCATGGGTGGCGTAGAGCGCACCGGCAAGGCCGGCGAGCAGGCCGGAGAGACCGAAAACGAGAGTCTTGTACGTTGGAGTATCGAAACCAAGCGCCAGCATCCGATCTTCGTTTTCACGGACGCCGATCACAATCCTGCCGAAGGACGAACGGATGAGAGCGATGGTGGCAAGATAGACGACAATAACAACCGCCAAAATGGCGTAATACATAGGCACATCGTCGAATAGTGACAGCTCGTACAATGGGCCTAAGGTTAGTGTCATGCGATCGACATAAAGACCGTTCCAGCCGCCGGTAATGTCGGAAAAGCTTTTTACGGCTTGCTCGACAATGATTGACAAGGCGAGCGTCGCGACAACGAAATAAGTGGCGCGCACGCCAGCACTGAACATGAAATAGCCGATGACAATCGCCGATATCGCCGCACCCAGGGCACCCACGAAAATGCCGACATAAGCGGGATTTATAGGCAGCGAGGCATATTTCATCACCAAACCAATCGAATAAGCGCCTATGGCAAAAAAAGCGGCTTGGCCGAAGCTGACGATTCCGGCGTAGCCCCATAGTATCGCGAGCGACATAGCCAATACGCCCAGGAGCATATATTGGGGCAGGATGTAGACGACGTAGCCGCCAAGAAAGAGTGGTACCAACGCGAGCAGCGCGAAGATTAGAAGCGCTCCAACGTCCTCACCACGCAATGGACCGGCAGGAAGACGGCCGGGGGCTGTATCGGCAGTAGGGTGGACTTGGCTGGTCATCGGCCGGTGAACACGCCTTGCGGTCTAAAGCGCAGCAGAACGACCGCGATGAAGAACACAGCGATCTGGGCGATTACCTGATCTGAGAACATGGCGAGCACGGTTTCCAGCCCGCCTATAGTGAAGCTGCCGAACAGAGTGCCGGCAAGTACCTGGCCGATTCCGCCAACAATCACAACAAAGAAGGAGCGTACCAGAAAGGTGTTGCCCATATAGGGATCGACCGAATACATGGGCGCGATCAAGCCACCCGCCAGACCTGCAATAAATGCGCCGAAGGCGAAGACGAGCTTATACATCAAAGCAACATTGAGACCGAGCAGGCCCGCTACTTCCCGATTTTGGACCATGGCACGAATTTTAATGCCGAGAGGGGTGCGATAAAAGATGAAGGCGGTGGCGAGGATCAGCAGGATAGCGAGAGCGCCGACGACCGTTCGATAAGCAGGAATGCGGTAGATGCCAAGATCGATAGCGCCGTCGATAGGGCTGGCGACATTGCGGAAGTCGGTGCCGAACACGATCTTGATCATTTCGGTGGCGACTAAGAAGAAGGCCCAAGTCAGCAGTAGAGTGTCGAATGGACGATGATAGAAATGGCGGATAACGAGGTGCTCGAAGGCAAGGCCAATCAGCCCAACCGCTGCGGCCGAAAGCAGGACAGAGGGAGCAAAGGGCACGCCATGGCGCGTCAGCCACCAGGTGAAATAGGCCCCCAGGGTCAGCATGGCTCCATGACCCATGTTGATGACGCCGATAAGACCGTAGATGATAGCCAGGCCGAATGCGGCGAGTGCCAGCACAAGCGTGATTAGGACGGTATCGGTTGCGACGCTGACGAAAGTTTCCATAAGTGCCGTCCAATCGGACTGAGCGGCCCTTGCCCCCGTTTACCGGCAGGGGCGAGGGCCCTGAGTAATCGCCTGTCAGAGAGGCAGATCGCAGCGGGCATCCTTGGGCTCTACCGAGGGCACCGACTTTACTTCCTCGAACATATCGTTGACGCTCGTCCACCCCTCACGGACTCTCATGAGATAGGACGGGACGACGATCTGATTGTCGAGGCCGCGCATCTTGACTGGTCCTTGCGGCGCCTTATCAAAGGTCAGCTCCTTCAAAGCCTCGCGTATTGCGGCTGTCTCGACCTTGCCGGCTTTGGCGATGGCGAGTGCGCCCATATGTGCGGCATTGTACATGCCGACCCCGACGGTGTTCATTAGCGCTTCAGGCCCGTACTTGGCCCGATAACGCTCGAGAAAGGCCTTGTTGTTGGGATGGCTGATGGTCATGAAATAGTCGAAGCTGACGAAGTGACCGGCGGAAACATCGGGGCCGAGGCCGGAGGTAACGACTTCCTCATCGTCGACTGTCCAATAGGTGAAGTCCTTGCTCATCCCGGCGGCGTGGAACTGCTGGGCGAAATTCACCGTGTCGCTTCCGGTAAGTGAATGGAAGATAATGTCTGGCTTCTTCTCGCGGATTTCGCGTAGCACCGACTCGTATTGAGGTGTGTTGAATGGAATGTACACCTCGGCGACCACTTCGCCACCAAGCTCCTGCAGCTTTTCCTTGGTGAACAGGTTCGTCACCTTGGGCCATGCGTAGTCCGAGCCGATCATGTAAAATTTCTTACCGTAAGTGCTGACCATGTGCTCCATGAATGGCCATACCTGCTGAGTGGGCTCCGGCCCGAACATGAAGATGTTCGGATTGCAAACGCCCGGGTAATAATCCTTGATTTGTCCCTCATACCACGTCGGGTAAAGTAAAATTTTGTCCGCTGCTTTTACAACCGGGCCCGCCGCATTGCGATCTGCGCTTGAGAACGTGCCGGCAAGCAGATCGACCTTCTCCTGGCGAAGGAGCCGGTTTGCCTGTTCGACAACCAGGCGCTGGTCGGTCTGGTAATCGGCGAGGATCATCTCGATAGGTCTGCCAAGCACGCCGCCAGCAGCATTGATTTCCTCTACAGCCAGCTCGAAGCCGCGTGAGTGGGCTTGGCCGTAAACCGTCCAGGCTCCGGTAACCGGCGACAGCACGCCAATCCTGATCGGGTCGGCAGCTTTGGCAGAGCGGATGAGGGCAGGGGCGCCCACGATTGCCGCACCTACCGCAATGCCTGACAACGCTTGGCGCCTAGTGATATTGCGAGACAATGCTTTTTTCACTACTGGCATCAAATCCTCCCATGGTATTTTGATACAGGTTTGCCTTAGCATCATTATCCATACCGCATAGGCCTGTAAACAAGTCACGGCTAGGATTTCCGGAGCTTGGATGGCGGCAAAGCAGCTGAACAATCGGCGCCGAAGAGACCTCAATATAAACGTTTTCACTGATGCTGATTTCACCGGCCTTTGTGCAGCGAACAGTTCCCATCAGTTTCCTGGGGTGTCGTTTCGAGGGAACTGAACACGGCCGCACGGGTTGGAAATCGAGGGTGCGCTGCGGAAATACGGAGACTCAGTAACAGGAGGCCGGCCGCGTCAAAGCGCGGATAGATTCCGAACAGGACGGCAAGAATGAACCGGCGGCTTGCTAACAATGGTTGGCGCTTCGCAGGCTACGCTGCGCTGGCTCTGATAATGGTCGCTCGGGCCACATCTAAGCCCTCTCGCTTCGATCACCCACGAGGTGTCACGCCAGGCGTTGCGTCAGCCGGACGGTCCATCAATGCCTCATTGGATCGTGGAGAGCCGCCCAAGGCAATGAGAGAGCCTTCAACGTGGTGGCGGATTTTGCGAGAAGCTGCGCTCGCTTGGGTAACTCACAAGGCAAGCAGGCTGGGTGCGGCTCTGGCATATTATTCTATTTTTTCGCTGGGACCCCTGATGCTGATCACGGTTGCCTTCGCAGGGCTGATTTTCGGCGAGCAGGCCGTTCGCGGCGAACTCACAGGCCGGCTTGCAAGCCTTCTAGGCGAGCAGGGGGGCAGAGCGGTCGAATTCATGCTCGCCAGTGCTGGCAGATCTCCGAGCGGAGGCATCTTGGCTTCGATCTTCGGGCTTGCAACTCTTCTGCTAGCGGCAGTCGGCATTGTGGTTCAGCTGAAAGATGCTTTGAATACGATCTGGGAAACCGACGCACCTAAGCGCGGAGCATGGGGGCTCCTGCGAACTTACGCCATGGCGGTCGCGGGCGTACTCGTGCTGGGCTTGTTGCTTTTGGGGACGCTTATGGTCACAGCGGCTCTTTCAGCCATGCGAGACGTGTTGGCCCCTTATCTGCCGATGGTCGTGTTTCATATGCTGAGCTTCATAGTCTCCCTGGGGGTGATCGCATTGACGTTCGCCATTGCGTTCAAAATGCTGCCAGACGTTCAAATTACCTGGCGCGACGTGCTCCCGGGTGCCGTTTTCACAGCAGTGTTATTTGCGATTGGCAGCCTCTTGACCGGGCTATACCTCGGTTATCAAGGTCTGGCATCCGCCTATGGCGCGGCAGCATCCCTGGTGGTGCTACTGGTCTGGATGTATTACTCCGCCCAAATTATCCTGTTCGGTGCTGAATTCACTCGCGTTTATATGCAGGCCCGCGGCAGGCGAGTTAGCG
>DATFOT010000095.1:0-11367 GCA_035265265.1 Aestuariivirgaceae bacterium
TATGAACGGATAGTCGCGGTCGGGCTGTTCGTCGGGCGGAACGACCTCCGCCGCCACGAACTTTCCAAGCCCGTCCGCCGTCGGGAAGCGATCGGCGAACACGATCTCCTCGCCGGGATGATCGGGCGCCGGACAGGGATAAGTGACCGCGGACTCCGTCATCAGCCTCTCCCAGCTGATGTTGTCGAGCGATGGCATCACCTGTTTCATTTCGGCGAACACCTCCGCCGGGCTTGCATAGGTCCATGGCAGCCCGATGCGCTTGGCGATCTCAATGGTGATCCACCAATCCGCTTTCGCCTCGCCCGGGGGCTCGAGCGCCTTGCGGCCCATCTGCACCGTGCGATTGGTGTTCGACACGGTGCCTTCTTTTTCCGGCCACGCGCTCGCCGGCAGGATCACATCGGCATACATCGCCGTCTCGGTAAGGAAGATGTCCTGCACCACGAGATGGTCGAGCATCTCCAGAGCGGCCCGCGCATGGCTCACGTCCGGATCCGACATCGCGGGATTCTCGCCCATGATGTACATGCTCTTGATCTCGCCGCGATGGATGGCATCCACGATCTCGACCACCGTCAGCCCCGGCTTGGGATCGAGCGTCGCGCCCCATAGCTTTTCGAACTTGCGGCGATTTTCCTCGACCCCGATTTTGGCGTAATCGGGAAGCAGCATCGGGATGAGCCCGGCATCCGATGCGCCTTGCACATTATTCTGGCCCCTGAGCGGATGCAGGCCCGTACCTGCCCGGCCCACTTGGCCGCACATCAGCGCAAGCGAGATCAGGCATCGGGCATTGTCGGTGCCATGCGCGTGCTGCGAAACGCCCATCCCCCAGAAGATGATCGCCGCCTTGGCACGCGCATAGCTGCGCGCCACCGTTCGAATGACGTCTGGTGCAATCCCGCAGACCTCTGCCATGGTCTCGGGCGCAAACTTGGCCAGATGCCTCTTGAGTGCGTCGAAACCCTCCGTATGCGCCTGGATATATTGCCGGTCGTAGAGCCCCTCCGTTACGATGACGTTCATCATCGCATTCAGGAGCGGCACATCCGTTCCGTTTTTGAACTGCAGCATGTGGCTCGCGTGCCGGGTCAGCGCCTGCCCGCGCGGGTCCATCACGATGAGCGTTGCGCCCCGCTTGGCAGCCTGCTTGAAATAGGTCGCCGCAACCGGGTGGTTCTCGGTTGGATTGGCGCCGATGACGATAATCACGTCGGAATCCTTCACTGCCGTGAACGGCGCCGTGACCGCGCCCGAACCGATAGTCTCCATCAGCGCCGCCACCGAAGAGGCATGGCAAAGGCGCGTGCAATGATCGACATTGTTCGAGCCGAAGCCGGTGCGCACGAGTTTCTGAAAAAGATATGCTTCCTCGTTCGAGCATTTCGCCGAGCCGAAACCGGCGAGCGCCAGCCTTCCATGCTCCTCGCGTATCCTCTTGAGCCCTTGCGCCGCTAGTTCCAGCGCTTCGTCCCAGCCCGCCTCGCGGAAATGCGTCAGCGGGTCGCGCGGGTCCATGTTGAGTCCCTTTGGCGCGCCCTGTTTGCGGATCAGCGGTTTCGTGAGCCGTTCGGGATTAGTGACATAGTCGAAACCGAACCGGCCCTTCACGCACAGCCGGTTTTCATTTGCCGGTCCGCCGCGCCCCTCCACCCACGCGATCTTGTCGCCGCGAATCTTATAGGTGATCTGGCAGCCGACCCCGCAATAGGGACACACCGAGTCAACCTCGCGTTCCGCCACCCGCGCGCCGCGCTGAGCCTCATCGACGATCGATTTCGGCATGAGCGCGCCCGTCGGACAGGCCTGAACGCATTCCCCGCAGGCAACGCAGGTCGATTGCCCCATCGGGTCGTCGAAATCGAACACGACTTTCTCATTGGGCCCGCGATAGGCCATGCCGATCACATCATTGACCTGCACCTCGCGGCAGGCACGCACACAGAGGTTGCAATGAATACAGGCATCGAGATTGACCGCCATCGCCGGATGCGACACATCGGGCGCAGGATTGAGGTCTCTTGGGAACCTAGACAGCGCGATCCCCATTGTTTCCGCCCATTTCCAGAACGGCGATACCTGATCATGGGCATCGTCCCGTTTCGGCTGGTCGGTAACGAGAAGCTCCATCACCATGGCCTGTGCCGCCTTGGCGCGTGGGGTCGCGGTCGCGACATTCATGCCTTTGCTGGGCCGCCGAATGCATGACGCCGCAAGGGTGCGCTCACCCTCGATTTCCACCATGCAGGCGCGGCAATTGCCATCGGCGCGATAGCCCGGCGCGTCCTTCCAGCACAAATGCGGAATGCTAACACCTATCCGCTTCGCGGCCTGCCATATCGTTTCACCGGCAGCCGCTTCGATCTCCCGTCCATCGAGCGTGAATGTAAGTTTTTCGCTCATCGCCTCAAATCCTCGGGAAAGAATTTCATGACCGCGCGGATCGGATTTGGCGCTGCCTGCCCGAGCCCGCAGATCGAAGCATCCGCCATGACCTGGGAAAGCTCCGATAACAGGCTTTTGTCCCAATTGGGTTCAGCCATGAGCTTGACCGCCTTCTCGCAGCCGACCCGGCAGGGCGTGCATTGACCGCAGGATTCATCGGCGAAGAATTTAAGGAGGTTCACGGCGACCGCGCGCATGTCGTCCTTGTCCGAAAGGATGACAACCGCATGCGAGCCGACGAAACAGCCGTATTTTTCCAGCTGGCCGAAATCGAGCGGCAGATCCGCCATGCCGCCCGGAAGAATTCCCCCCGAGGCTCCACCCGGAAGATATGCTTTGAACCCGTGGCCCTCCGCCATCCCGCCGCAAAGCGCAATCAGTTCATTTGCCGTCGAGCCGGCCGGCGCGACGATGACCCCGGGACGCTTCACGCGGCCCGACACCGAATAGGACCGCAAGCCCTTGTGGCCGGTCTTGCCCTGTTCGGCAAACCATGCCGCGCCTTTTCTCAAGATCTCCGGCATCCAATAAACCGTTTCCACATTATGAACGAGGGTCGGCCGGCCGAACAATCCAACCTGGGCGACATAGGGTGGCCGGTGGCGCGGAAATCCGCGCTTGCCCTCGATCGACTCGATCATCGCCGATTCCTCACCGCAGATATAGGCGCCCGCACCGCGCCGCAGATGAATGAACCCCCTGGGGGCAATGCCTTCCCGTTCCAGTGTCGCGATTTCGCGCCTAAGAATGTCCCGCGCCGCGGGATATTCATCGCGCAGATAGATATAGGCCTCCGCCGCGTCGACGCCCCAGGCGGCAATCAGCACGCCTTCCAGGAATTGATGCGGATTGCTTTCCAAATAGTGCTTGTCCTTGAAAGTGCCGGGCTCGCCCTCATCGCCATTGATGCACAAATAGCGCGGCGCCGCTCCGGCCAGCACGAATTGCCATTTCTTGCCCGACGGAAATCCTGCCCCGCCGAGCCCTCTGAGACCTGCCTCGCCCAGTGTCTCGATGACCGCTTCGGCCGCCTTCTCGCCCTTGTGCAGCGCTGCAATCGTTTCATAGCCTTGCGCTTTGACATAATCGGCGAGCGAGACATAACTCGGCGCCTCGGGCTTGATCGCGCGGTTCTTGGCAAGCCTCAGCAGCATGCCCGTCTCCGCGCGGTCGATGTAATTCTTGCCCACCGCGGCCGCCGGAGCGCAGTGACATCGTCCCATGCACGGTGCATGCACCACCCGCACATAGCCCGGTGCCTTTGTCTTCAGCGCCGCGATCAGCGGTTCGGCGCCTGCCAATGCGCAGGAGAGCGAATCGCATACTCTGATGGTGATTTCAGCAGGCACGGCATCGCCCTCCTTCACCACGTCGAAATGATGATAGAAGGTCGCCACCTCATAGACCTCGGCCATGGGGAGCCGCATGTCATGCGCGAGCGCCGCAAGGTGCCGGGCGCTGATGTGGCCATAATTATCCTGGACCAGGTGAAGATATTCGATAAGCAGGTCTCGCCTTCGCGGAGCGCTGCCGAGCAGCTTGCGGATTTCTTTCAGCGCTTCCGGCTCGACCTGCCGCCCCTTGGGGCGCGCCCGCGCCCGGCGCTTGCCGAAATCCGTCCCCGGACGGACCGGCTTGAAATCCTTGTTCTCTTCGTGCTTGTTCATGCCGGACGCCGATCCTAATGACCAATTTTGACCAATCTGATCCAATTACTGACCGCTTACCAGTATACTGCGGCACCTCGCGCTTGACGACTCCGATCCGAGCGGCATGGCGCCGCCAAATACGTCCTTCCGGGCAGAAACGGCAGCGCTTATGAGCGGCGCCGACGCTGAACTCGACGTATCGGGCTATCAATGTCCTTTGCCGGTTTTGAAGGCCTCGAAACGGCTGAGCGCCATGGCTCCTGGAAGCGTCTTGCGGCTCATTGCCACCGATCCGGCAGCCGCAATCGATGTTCCCCATTTCTGCAACGAGCGGCACCATCAGCTGATCTCATCAAGCAACGAGAACGGCCGGCTGATCTTTCTCATCCGCAAAGGCTCCTGAGCTCGACCGTTAGGCCTTCTTTTTCTTCCTCTTCCTTTTCGCCTTTGCGGATTTGCTTTTCGGCGGGGGCGCCGCCTCGGCGAAGCCTTTCAAAACCTCAGGACCCATGACTGCGCAATTCTCGTTGCGCTCTTTCATGAACTGGCAGAACGCCTGCGCTTCCTCCGGCGCGAGATTCCAGATCATCGCCGAATACCCCGGAGTCTTATGCAGCTGGAGCAGGCCCTTCACGGCGTGCGGCGCGTTCATATCGCCGGCCTCGGACCAAATCCTCAGGGCCATGCTCGCCTCATCACGCCGCTCGAACTGCCCGAGTGACACCCCGTGCCCTTTGAGCTCCCTCGCCGAGCGCACAGGGGCCCCCCTGCGCGGCGGGCAGACTTCTTCTCTCAGATCCGGCGGGAAGCCTTCCGACACCGGCATGTTCGCGATTTGCTGAACGGTTGTCCGCGCCGACGGAGCCGCGCCCGCAAGCGTCAGAAGATTCTTTGCCCTCGCCGTGCGGCTTTGCCCGTTGGCAGCTCCGAGTACGACCGCCAATAGCCGTTTGCTGCCGATGGTTGCGCTGACGACGACGTTGTATCCTGCAGCGCAGACAAAGCCTGTCTTCATGCCGTCGACCTCGGGCATCAGCCTGAGAAGGGCATTGTGATTGCTGAGCCTGCGCTTGCCGACCGCCACATAGTCCTGGCTGAAATAATGCCGGTGCTCTGGGAACTCCTGCTGAATCTTTGCCGCAAGCAAGCCTATGTCGCGGGCGGTAGAATAGTGATTGGCGTCGGGCAGCCCGCTCGGATTGAGAAAGCGCGTCCCGCTCATGCCGAGGCGCTTGGCGGCCTTGTTCATCTCCACGATGAAGCTCGCGAGGTCCCCGCCCGCCGCTTCTGCGAGCACGACGGCCATATCATTGGCTGAATGAACCAGCAAAGCCTGCAGGGCGAAATCGACCGACACCTTGCCGCCGGCGCTGATGCCGATCTTGCTCGCCGGCTGTATCGCGGCGATGGATGAAACCGGAATCTGCTGGTCGAGCTTGAGCCGCCCTTCGCGCAGTGCCACGAACGTCAGATAGGCCGTCATCAGCTTCGTGAGCGAAGCCGGATACCATGCCATGCCGGCGTGTTCCTGCGAAATGACCGCACCTGTGGCGGACTCGAAAACGAGGTTTGGAGCGGCGCTGGCCGCAAGCGAGTGTCCGGCCAGCAATGCCGATGCGGCAACGGCAAATCTTCCGATCCATTTTGTGGATGCCACGAACGACCTCGACGGATTGAGGAAAGAAGCGGGCTAAACTTCGCTCCGGTTCCTCCCTATCATCGGGCAAGCGCCTGTTCAACGGTGCTTTCGGCGTGAAATGTCTCGGCAAGGCCGGGCATATCGAAATTCTTCGCAGCGAGGCTGCCGATGAGGGCATCGGCTTGATCCCGCGTCAACCGTGTGAGCGGCGGGCGCACCGCTGCAAAGCTTTCAGCCTCGCCGAACCTCGCCGCCGCTGTCTTTAAAGCAGCGATGGTCGGATAGGCCTCGAAAACGGTTCGGATGTTCGCGAGCGCCGCCTGCTGCTGGTCTGCGTTTTCCTCGCGCGAGCCTCGCTGCAACCTGGCAATGGCAGCCGGATTGACGTTGGCGGTGGCTGAAATGCATCCCGCACCTCCCGCGCGCATCGTCGCCAGAAGGAAACGTTCGCTTCCGCAATACACCTTGAAACCCGGGAATCTCTCGATCATGCCTTTCGTCGTGGCAAAGTCGCCGGAGGAATCCTTTATCCCGATGAACACCGAAGGATAACGTTTGATCAATTTCTCGATGAGCCCCGTCGGGATGGGCACCCCCGACAATTGCGGGATGTGGTAAAGAAGGATCTTGAGCCCCGGATCACCCACCCGTTCCACGACCTCGCTGTAAGCGGCGAACAGCCCCTCCTCGCTCACCGGCTTGTAATAAAACGGCGGCAGCATGAGAACGCCCGCGCAGCCGGCCTTCGCGGCCTCGGCGCTTAAGCGCACGCTGTCGGGTATCGCGCATGTGCCCGTGCCCGGAATGAGCGCTCTCGCCGGCACGCCGCCGGCGATGACCGCCGCCAGGAGATCTGAGCGTTCCGCCACCGACATCGAATTTGCCTCTGAATTCGTGCCGAAAATGGCAAGCCCCACGCTCTGGGCGTGCAGCCAGCGGCAGAAGCGCACGAAGAGATCCGTGTCGGGCGCGAGGTTTCGTTTGAACGGAGTGAGAACTGGTGCCAGCACGCCGGGCAGGACATTTTCTAAACTCATCTTCGGCAAGCTACTCCGCCGACATCGGGCAGGCAAATATATCCGGCCGCCGGTCGATCCGTCAGGTCTTGGCGGCAGCGAGATCCGACAGGAGCCCCTGCGCGACCGCCAGCTTGGCAAGGTCGAAATGCTTGTCGGACAAGAGCTCGCCGATGATTTTCGCGGCGTGATTGATCCGCCCTCCATTCGCGCTTGCCCATGCGTGCCACGGATCGGATGATGATTTGAACTGGGCGAGAATATTCTTGTTGAGTGTACGGTGCGCGAGAAACACCTGGTCGATGGTGCGGTTGATTGCCAACCGCTCGAAAAAATCCTTTGCCACCAGCGCACCGGCGCGCCCGATCAATGTGTCGATGTCGAAACGCACACCCGATGCAAAGAACACCTTGGCCGCGGTCTTCAGCTCGGCACCTGACTGCGTGGCCGTCTGAACGATATCGGGCGCGCGCTGCAGATGCGCCAGCCGCGCAAATCTAAGCGAAATTTCCTCCGCGATACCGGCGTCTCGCATCTCCGCGGCGCGTCGCTCGAGATCGAGCCTTGCCGCTTCCGGTAGGCAGTCCTCGAGCTGCCTTCCAAGCTCTTCGATACCTTGCCCGTAGCGCACCACGAGGTCGCTGAGCCTGTCCTTGAGTTCCGTATTGCGCAGGAACCAGGTCGTCGCCCGCCGCAGCAGCGACTGCAGCTCGAGATAGAGCTTCGTCTGCAGCCCGGCCGAAATTTTGTTATCGAGCGCATCGACGAGCCGGTTGAGGCTGAGGAGATCGAAGCTGTCGCGGGCCACGGCAAAGGCTGCGGCTATCTCTGCCGCATGCGCTCCCGTTTCGCTGGTGAGCCTTGCAGCGAAGCTCGGCCCCATGCGGTTGACGATGCTGTTCGACAGCATCGTCGCCACGATCTCACGACCCAGCCGGTGGTTCTTAATCTCATTCTCGAATTGCGGCACCATCCGCTGCGGAAAATACCTGATGAGCTCGCGCGACAGATACGGATCGTCGAGCACGCTGCTTCCCATGAGTTCATGATTGAGGGCTATCTTGGCATAGGCGAGCAGCACCGCGAATTCCGGCCGCGTCAGCATTTCCCTGCGCGCGTCGCGGGCAAGCACCTCGGCATCGCTTGGCAGCGCCTCGCGTTCGCGATCCAACAGGCCCAGCGTTTCCAAATCATGCATGAGCAGGATGGCATAGCCGCTCTCTTCTGTGCCGCGGGCCACCGCCAAGGTCAGGCACAGCGTCTGCAGATAATTATTGCGCAGGACGAGTCCCGCCACCTCGTCGGTCATTTCGGCGAGAAGCCGGTTGCGCCCGGCACGATCGACCCGTTTGGCCTCCTCGGCTGAACCCAGCGCGATTTTGAGATTAACCTCGAGATCCGAGGAATTGACCCCCGCCGAATTGTCGATCGCATCGGTGTTGATCCGCCCGCCGCGCCGTGCGAACTCAATCCGCCCGCGCTGCGTGATGGCAAGATTGGCTCCCTCGCCGATGACCTTCGCCCCGATCTCCGCCGCATTGGCGCGGATCGGATCGTTGGACCGGTCGCCGGCCTCGCCGTGGCTCTCCAGCGAAGCCTTTACATAGGTGCCGATGCCGCCGAACCAGATAAGATCGACGGGTAGTTTGATGAGCGCGTTCATCAGCTGTTGCGGTGTGGCCGAATTTGCCTTCAGTCCCGTCAGTGCTTTCATCTCCCGGGAAAGCGGGATCGACTTGAGTTGGCGCGAGAACACCCCGCCGCCCTCGCTGATGAGTCCCTTGTCGTAATCTTGCCAGCTCGACCGTGGCAGCCCGAACAACCGCGCGCGCTCTGCATGGCTTCGCGCCGCATCGGGATCGGGATCAATGAAGATGTCGCGGTGGTCGAAAGCCGCGACAAGCCTGATCTGCTCCGACAGCAGCATGCCATTGCCGAATACATCGCCCGACATGTCGCCTACCCCCATGACGGTGAAGGGCGTCGCTTGTATGTCGATGTCCATTTCGCGGAAGTGGCGCTTTACGGCTTCCCAGCCGCCTCGCGCGGTGATGGCCATCTTCTTATGGTCGTATCCGGCGGACCCCCCAGACGCAAAGGCGTCGTCGAGCCAGAAATCCCGTTCGGCCGAAATCTCATTGGCAATATCCGAAAAGCTGGCCGTGCCCTTGTCTGCAGCCACCACCAGATAGGGGTCATCGCCGTCACGCCTAACCATATTCGCAGGCGGCACGATTTCCCTTCCTCTTAGATCGTCGGTAAGCTCGAGCAGGCTCGTAACAAAGGTCTTGTAGCTGCGCACGCCTTCCGCTTGCTGCGTTTCCCGCGAGGCGCCCGGTTTCAGGAGCTTCGGCACGAAGCCGCCCTTCGCTCCGACCGGTACGATGACGACGTTTTTCACATTCTGCGCTTTTGCCAGCCCCAGGACTTCCGTGCGGAAGTCTTCCGGACGGTCGGACCACCTGATGCCGCCGCGCGCGATCCGGCCGAAACGCAGGTGAATGCCTTCGACCTCCGGGGAATACACGAAAATTTCCGCGAATGGCCTGGGATCGGGAAGTCCCTCGATTGCCTTGCTGTTGATCTTGAAACTGATCGTGGCAGGAAGCTTCGCTTGCTGGCTGCCTGAAAAGAAGTTCGTTCGCACCATGCCATCGAGCAGATTGCGATAGCTTCGGATAATGCGGTCCTCGTCGAGCACCGGCACCTTTTGCAGCGCTTCCTCTACTTCCATCCCGATGGCACCTGCCCGCTCTTCATTGTGCAGGCCGGGATCGAATCGGGTATGAAACAGATCGATGAGCCGGTGGGCGATCGCGCCATGTTTCACCAGCGTCTGTGCCATGTAATCGGCCGAGAAAGACGCAGCTCCCTGCCTGAGATAGCGCGCGCATGCCCTGAGAACCGCGATGTCGCGCCATCCAAGCCCTTCTCGCAGCGTCAGCATGTTGAATGGATCGTTTTCCGCCGCCCCCCTCCAGACCGCCATGAAGGTTTCTTGCAGCGCGCCTGCCGCCTCGGCGATCGCGATCGGCTGGCCATGCTCCCCCTGCAGCAGAACATCATGGATCACTGCCGTCTGCCCGCCTTCCAGCTTCAGATCGAAGGTCGTTTCCTCGATTGCCTTGAAGCCCATGTTTTCGAGGATCGGCATGCGGTCGCTCAGCGGTATCGCATCCCCATAACGATATAGTCGCAGGTTCAGCGCCTGAGGGTCCTGCGCCGAGCGCTGCTCGAATCTCACCCCGATATCGCCGTCCTTGCCAAGCGCCTCGAGAGCCGCGATGTCCTTGAGCGACTGTTCCGGCCTAAAACTGTCGCGATATCCAGCCGGGAACGCGCCGCGCCATTTTTCCGCGCCTGCAAGTCGGCCGGCCCATGACAGCTCTCGTTGCAGCCGATCGTCCCAATCGCGCACCGCCTCGACGACATCCCCTTCCAGGCTGGCGATATCAGGCTTAGGATCGGCACTCGAATTGCGCAGGATGATGAAATGCACTCTGACGAGCGTGCCTTCGCCAAAACTCGGCGAAAAGCTCGCCACCGTGCCATTGAACGCCCTGGCGATGATCTCGCCCACCCGTTGCCGCACGTCGGAATTGAACCTGTCGCGCGGAATGAACACGAAAGCCGAGACGAACCGGTCGAAGCGGTCGCGACGGATGAACAGCCTTGTGCGTGGCCGCTCCTCCAGCCTCAAAATGCCATGCGCCATTTCGGCAAGCGCATCGGCGTCGATTTGAAACAGCTCATCGCGCGGAAAGGTTTCCAGCACGTTGATCAGCGCCTTGCCCGAATGACCGGAAGGATTGAAACCGCTGGCGGCGATCACCGCTTCGATCTTCCGTCTCAAAAGCGGGATGGTGCTCGGGCTTCGCGTATAGGCGGTCGAGGTGAATAGACCGACCACCCTGAGTTCCCCCGTCAACTCTCCTTCTCTGTAGAACAGTTTCACCCCGATGTAATCCATTGCCGCCCGCCTGTGCACATTCGCCCTGACGTCCGACTTGGTGATGATCAGCGCCGCCGGCTGCATGAGGAAGGCGCGGATTTCCGGCGTGATCGATACCAGCTCTCCCCCCCTCCGCAGCACCTGAGTTTCGGCCCGGCGCAATATGCCGAGCCCCGATCCGTCGACCGCGGTGAGCTGGCCCCGTTTTGCTCCGCCTTCGAAATGGTACTCGCGCATGCCGAGAAAGGTGAAATGATTGTCGAGCAGCCAATGCAGGAAGGCGATGGATTCGGAAAGCTCCTCGACGGGAATGGGCGGCGGATTGGCACGATAGTCGCTGATCGCTTGCTTGAGCCTCTCCTGCATTGCCCGCCAGTCGAGCACGGCCGTGCGGACATCATTCAGGATTTGTTCGAGCTTGGTCGCCAGGGCTTGGGCTTGGGCATCGCTGAGCCTTGCGAGATGAATATGCATGAAGCTTTCGCGCATGGAATGCGCGGCAGCGGAGGCTTTTTCTTCCAGCCTGACCAGCTTGCCTTCACCGTCCCTGCTGAGGTGGATGACGGGATGCAGCAGAAGGCGAATGTCGTAGCCGCGTTCGTTCAGCAGCCCCAGCACCGAATCGACAAGGAACGGCATGTCGTCATTGGCGAGCTCGACAAT